>NZ_JBFSUL010000084.1:0-16667 GCF_041467395.1 Vibrio sp. 10N.247.310.98
TTTGGACATAAAAAGACCCCCAATAATTGGTGTCCAACTATTGGGGGTCAGTTCAGAACGCGGCTTTTTCCAATTTAATACTGTCTTTATAATATATTAAAAACAAGATCTAAAATGGGATGTCATCATCAAAATCCATTGGCGGCTCATTATATTGAGGTTGAGCCTGCTGAGGAGCTTGTTGAGGTGCTTTTGGCTGCTGTTGAGCGGGAGCACTGTATTGTTGTTGCTGTTGTTGCGGCTGCTGTGGCTGACCCCAACCACCTTGCTGTTGGTTGTTACCCATGCCACCTTGAGCAGGAGCACCACCTTGAGCACGGCCGCCAAGCATTTGCATTACACCATTGAAGCCTTGAACAACCACTTCAGTTGTGTAGCGATCTTGACCGCTTTGATCTTGCCATTTACGTGTTTGAAGTTGACCTTCAATGTAAACTTGAGAACCTTTACGTAGGTACTCACCAGCAACTTCCGCAAGCTTGCCAAACAGAGCAACACGGTGCCATTCTGTTTTTTCACGCTGCTCGCCAGTTGCTTTATCACGCCATGACTCTGACGTTGCAATGGTAATGTTCGCTACTGCGCCGCCATTTGGCATGTAACGAATTTCAGGGTCATTACCTAGGTTACCCACTAATATAACTTTGTTAACTCCACGGCTAGCCATGATTTGCTCCGTCTAAATTCATAGTCTCAGAAAATTTTAGCGCACAAGAATAGCATGCTTTTCTGCAGTGATAAATCGCATTCCTATTCTCTCCTCACTACAAAGAATAAAAACGTAACAAATCATGATATTCAGAGCGATGTTGCTTTTTTCTCCACTTACAAACCACTCATTTACTTTGATAATTGATATTCAACGCAAGTCACTATCAAGGCGCTAGAGAAGCTAAAGCCTGCATGACAACGTGGAATCTAATCCCACTCAAACAGGACGTTTCAATGAGAAAATCAAGATACGCTCGCACTTTACACTTTCTGTGCATCGACCCAAACGATACCTATCTACATGTAAAAGAGATAGAAAAGCATTTATCTATTGTTCTCTACAAAATGACACCCGACGAATTAATGCTAGTTGATAGAAAGCGGAGTAACCGGATCTTGCTCGTCGATTACAGAGAGGTACCACAACTACTGATTATTTGTCCTAACCTGACTGTTATGTGGAAAAATCACGAAATCATTTTATTCAATGTCCCCCAGCAACTTCCAACCTCAGAGCTTCTTACCTATGGGGTACTAAAAGGACTCTTTTACAACACTGAACAAAAGGACAAGATTGCTCGTGGTCTTCAAGAAGTCATTGATGGCGATAACTGGCTGCCAAGGAAGGTAACCAATCAACTGTTGTTTTATTATCGCAATATGGTCAATACCAACACCACACCAACCAATGTTGATTTAACCATTCGTGAGATCCAGGTGATTCGCTGTCTTCAATCCGGGTCTTCAAACACACAAATCGCCGATGACTTGTTTATTAGTGAGTTCACGGTTAAATCTCACCTCTATCAAATATTCCGTAAGCTTGCGGTAAAAAATAGAGTTCAAGCGATAGCATGGGCAAACCAGAACCTGCTTGCATAATCGACCCACCTCTTAGTCTGACGATAATTTTGAGGGAAGCTCTAGTAAACCATGGCTATTGTTGCTGAATTTTCGACATAACTTATGCTAGAGTTGCCCTCAGAAATATCAACCACTCAGGTTGAATCAATAATTATTATAGATAAAGGGTCTTATCATGATCAAAAAGTGCCTTTTCCCGGCAGCTGGCTACGGTACACGTTTTTTACCTGCAACCAAGTCAATGCCTAAAGAAATGATGCCTGTAGTAAACAAGCCTCTGATTGAATACGGTGTAGAGGAAGCTATCGAAGCTGGTATGGATGGAATGTGCATCGTTACTGGACGTGGTAAGCACTCGATCATGGATCACTTTGATAAAAACTACGAGCTTGAGCACCAGATTAGCGGCACCAATAAAGAAGACCTATTGGTTAATATCCGTGAAACGATTGAAGCGGCAAACTTCACCTACATTCGTCAACGTGAGATGAAAGGCCTTGGCCATGCTATTTTAACGGGTCGCGAACTTGTAGGCGATGAACCGTTCGCAGTAGTACTTGCTGATGACCTTTGTGTGAACGAGCAACAAGGCGTGCTAGCTCAGATGGTTGCGCTATACAAACAGTTCCGCTGTTCTATTGTTGCTGTACAAGAAGTTCCAGAAGAAGAGACTCACAAGTACGGTGTTATCTCTGGCGAAATGATCAAAGATGACCTTTTCCGAGTTGATGACATGGTAGAGAAGCCAGAGCAAGGTACAGCACCAAGCAACCTAGCGATCATTGGTCGTTATATTCTGACTCCAGATATCTTTGAATTAATCGAGCAGACAGAACCAGGTAAAGGCGGCGAAATCCAGATCACTGATGCATTGCTAAAACAGGCAAAAGCAGGCTGTGTATTGGCTTACAAATTTAAAGGCCAACGTTTTGACTGTGGTAGTGTTGAAGGCTATATCGAAGCAACAAACTACTGCTTCGAAAACCTATACAAGAAAGACCAGCAGCAAATCGAGCTAGGTAAACACTCGACCAAGAAAGAAGCATAACGACTGGTTAATCACTAACGTTACTGATTTTAGAAAGGGCGACTCTTTGAGTCGCCCTTTTTGTTTACTGTTTTTTTATCCAGTAAAACTTTGCACAAATCTCACTCTATGTAATACTTTAGCCACTTAAAATTACATGGTCTATTGAGATGGATAAAATAGAAATTAGAGGCGCTCGTACGCATAACCTCAAAGACGTCAACCTAACCATTCCACGTGACAAACTGACTGTCATCACCGGATTATCGGGTTCAGGAAAGTCGTCACTTGCGTTTGACACACTCTACGCAGAAGGTCAGCGTCGTTATGTTGAATCTCTGTCTGCTTACGCTCGTCAATTTCTATCTCTTATGGAAAAGCCTGATGTCGACCATATTGAAGGTCTGTCTCCTGCTATCTCAATAGAACAAAAATCGACTTCACATAACCCTCGCTCAACCGTCGGTACCATTACCGAAGTCTATGATTACCTCAGATTATTGTATGCGCGAGTAGGCGAACCTCGCTGTCCAGACCACAACATCCCTCTAGCAGCACAAACCATCAGTCAAATGGTCGATAAGGTCTTAGAACTGCCTGAAGGCTCAAAGATGATGTTGATGGCACCGATTGTCAAAGAGCGCAAAGGTGAGCATGTTAAAACACTGGAAAACTTAGCTGCGCAAGGCTTTATCCGAGCCCGAATTGATGGTGAAACCTGTGATCTATCCGATCCACCAGCCTTAGAACTTCATAAAAAGCACACCATTGAGGTCGTCGTTGATCGATTTAAAGTACGTCCCGATCTACAGCAACGTTTGGCTGAATCGTTCGAGACCACATTAGAGCTCTCTGGCGGTATCGCTGTCGTCGGCTGGATGGACGAAACGGATCAAGAAGAGATCGTATTCTCTGCTAACTTCGCTTGTCCTAAATGTGGTTACAGCATGCAAGAGCTTGAGCCTCGCCTGTTCTCATTTAATAACCCGGCAGGAGCATGTGGTACGTGTGATGGTCTTGGTGTTCAACAGTATTTTGATCCAAGCCGAGTGATTTTAGATGAGAACCTAAGCATTGCTGAAGGTGCGATAAAAGGTTGGGATCAAAAGAACTACTACTATTTCCAGATGCTAACGTCGCTTTCAGAACATTATGGTTTTGATCTGTATGCGCCATTTAATTCTCTACCGAAAAAGACTCAAGAGATCATTCTAAAAGGATCAGGTCGAACTGAAGTGGAATTCAAGTACATCAATGACCGAGGTGATATTCGAGTTAAGCGTCATCCATTCGAGGGCATTTTAAATACCTTAGAGCGCCGTTACCGTGATACTGAATCTAGCGCGGTGCGTGAAGACCTTGCCAAATACATCTCAACCAAGTCGTGTTCTAGCTGTGATGGCACTCGCCTGAGACTAGAAGCTCGCAACGTTTTCATTGGTGATACAACACTTCCGGAAATCGTTGAACTTAGCATTGCTGACGCACTACAATTTTTCCAAGAATTGAAGCTAGACGGTCAACGTGGGCAGATCGCAGATAAAGTGATGAAAGAGATCAATGATCGTCTGCATTTCTTAGTCAACGTTGGTTTGAACTACCTTAACCTATCACGCAGTGCTGAAACGCTGTCTGGTGGTGAGGCGCAACGTATTCGTTTGGCGAGCCAAATCGGTGCCGGTTTAGTTGGCGTTATGTATGTACTTGATGAGCCATCAATTGGTCTCCACCAGCGCGATAATGAACGTCTATTGCAAACCTTAATTCACCTGAGAGACTTAGGTAATACGGTACTTGTTGTGGAACATGACGAAGATGCAATTCGTTGTGCTGACCATGTTATCGATATCGGTCCAGGAGCAGGGGTGCACGGTGGTCACGTGGTGGCAGAAGGTACCATGCAAGACATCATCGAAAACCCGAACTCTTTGACAGGCCAATACCTGAGCGGTGCTAAAGAAATTGCAGTGCCTGAAAAGAGAACGCCTATCGACAAGAAAAAGGTCGTCGAGATCGTTGGCGCAACGGGGAACAACCTAAAGAATGTGACCGCGACAATTCCTGTTGGCTTGTTCAGTTGTATTACGGGCGTATCAGGTTCGGGTAAATCAACGCTTATCAACGATACCTTCTTTAAAGTCGCCCACACTCAATTAAACGGTGCCACAACTGCAGTTCCAGCAAAGCACAAAAAGATTAAAGGGTTAGAACATTTTGATAAGGTAATCGACATAGATCAAAGCCCTATCGGTCGTACACCAAGATCAAACCCTGCGACCTACACAGGGATTTTCACCCCTATTCGTGAACTATTCGCGGGCACTCAGGAATCACGTTCTCGTGGTTACAAGCCAGGTCGATTCAGCTTTAACGTTCGTGGTGGTCGTTGTGAGGCTTGTCAGGGAGACGGCGTAATCAAGGTAGAGATGCACTTCTTACCCGATGTGTATGTGCCTTGTGATGTGTGTAAAGGTAAGCGCTATAACCGTGAGACTCTAGAGGTCCGCTACAAAGGTAAAACCATTGACGAAGTTCTAGAGATGACTGTGGAAGATGCTCGTGAATACTTCAACCCGGTACCTGTTATCGCTCGTAAACTGCAAACTTTAATGGACGTTGGCCTCTCTTACATTCGCTTAGGGCAAGCAGCTACAACCTTATCTGGTGGTGAAGCTCAGCGTGTTAAATTAGCGCGTG
This sequence comes from Vibrio sp. 10N.247.310.98, assembly GCF_041467395.1. Classification (NCBI taxonomy): domain Bacteria; kingdom Pseudomonadati; phylum Pseudomonadota; class Gammaproteobacteria; order Vibrionales; family Vibrionaceae; genus Vibrio; species Vibrio sp. 10N.247.310.98. The sequence goes on from NZ_JBFSUL010000084.1 coordinate 5,300, forward strand.
AACTGTCTAAACGAGACACGGGAAAAACCTTATACATTCTCGATGAGCCAACAACAGGCCTTCATTTCCACGATATCCAGCAGCTACTGACGGTATTACATAGACTGCGTGATCATGGTAATACAGTTGTCGTGATTGAGCACAACCTAGATGTCGTTAAAACAGCAGACTGGATCCTAGATCTTGGCCCAGAAGGTGGGCAAGGTGGTGGTGAGATTGTTGCAGAGGGTACACCTGAAGATGTGGCGTTAGTCGAAGGTTCACACACTGCTCGCTTCCTTAAGCCTATGTTAAATTTGAAGTAGGTGTAAAATAGCGCCCTGCGGGCAGACAGAAAAATGTTAAAGTAACAGAGCTTGTTTCAGAAGGAACAAGCTCTGTTTTTATAAGGTTAGGGATTTATGGCAACAATACACACTAGCGGTACTCAGCTAGAAAATCAGGTCACTCAGCTACCACTCAACAAAGCATTTCTGGCTTCTTTAGCTGTTGTATTCTTGTTAGCTATGCATTTTTTTATGCCGAATCCTGGTGGTTCGGGCCTTGCTCTATCCTTTAACCCTACCACTTGGCTAGCGCTAAGCTTCACGCTAGCGATTGGCTTTTACCAACTCGCGACCAATCGAGTACTCAAGTATTCCAAATTAACAATTGGCTTGTTGATTAGCTGCATCATACTCACGCTACCCATTTTATACAGCAATGCTGCACCTCAAGGAGCGTCAGGACGCTTGCTTGGATTGTGGGCGGGCTTTGCCTTATTTGTGGTGCTGCAGCAATTTAAGTTCAGCAATAAACACAAGCAACGTATGTTGTGGTTCATTGTACTTGCTGTTGTTATACAAGCACTATTTGGCTATGTGCAATATTTCTTATTAGAACCTGGCAACCTATTTGGCTACAACACTGCTGCAAACCGACCATATGGGATATTTCAACAACCGAATGTAATGGCAAGCTTTCTTGCTACTGGTTTTGTGCTGTCCGCTTACCTTTTAGCAAGGCAGCCGGCTAAATATAACCATAAGATCAGCGAATCATTCCTACTGTATTTAACTCCAACCTTAACCGTGCCCTTGCTGATCATCATTGCATCACGTACCGGATGGTTGGCCGCTGTCATTGGGTTTATCTGCATTCTGCCCTATCTATACAAGTTCTCGACCAAGAAACGCTTCTACGGATGGTGCGCATCAGTGCTCGTCGGTGTCGTCGTCGCTTTTTCGGTGATCAGCCTAAGTGCGACTGATAGCCTCGCTAGCAAGAAAGCGAACCTAGAAAGCCCGCGCGCTTATACGTTCCCGCAAGCTTTAGATATGATGATCGAAAAGCCATTTACAGGTTATGGTTACGGGAAATTTGAGTCTGAATACACGCTATATACAGCTCGCCAACATCAACTCAACTCGAACTATCATCCAGGTCTTCCTTCAATGGATCACCCGCACAATGAGTTCCTGTTTTGGGGAGTTGAAGGGGGGATTGTACCAATCATCGGAATCTTGATTGCTGCAATATTGGTGATGTCACGCATAACAAGTTCAGCAAAGGGAACACGTCTAGCCCTGCTCGCGTTATTTATCCCAATCCTTTTGCACTCTCAACTTGAGTATCCTTTTTACCACTCGGCGATTCACTGGATAACATTCATTATATTGATTTACTGGGTAGATCAGCGCTCTTCCCGACATTATCAACAGTCGTTCAGTATCATCAGCAAGACCCTATTTAGAGTGTTGAGCTTAGTGCTCCCTATTTTGGTCAGTTTTTATATGTTGAGCGCCCTGCACACCAACTATGTACTGACTAAGTTTGAACTGTCTAAGCCGAAAAATCCGGACATTCTTAAGCAGGTAACGAACCCAGTGGTGTGGAAAGATCGCTACGATTGGGATATATACAGCACTTACCTTAATATCGGCCTCTACAAAGCCGACCCGAGCCTTATACAGCCTTACATCGATTGGTCACTGGAAATCATTAAGAGCAAACCAAGACCGGCTTTCTACAGCAATCTGATTCTGGCGTATCAAGGCCTAGGAGAAGAAAGTAAAGCAGAGCAAATTCGTAGCGAAGCGAACTTTTTATTCCCTAACAGAGACTTTTCAAAGGTTCAGTATAAGAAAGTGTCACAAGCAGAAGATAACGTTTCGTCTGCAGAATAATGTTAAGAATTCGCAACGCAAGCTTCACTTAGTAGGCAGTAGGAGCTTGGGGTAGATACAAAAAAGCGCACGATCTCTCGTGCGCTTTTTTTTTTAATTTCAGTTCATGCAGCTACTTCAAAACATCTTTTAGCGCTTTTAGGCACAACGCGACATTCTCTTTACGAGCACCGTAACCCATTAGGCCGATACGCCATGCCTTACCAGCCAAAGAGCCAAGCCCAGCACCGATTTCAAGATTATATTCTTCTAAAAGCTGCGTTCTGATCTTAGCCTCATCAATTCCTTCTGGGAAATAAAGTGCATTAAGCTGCGGCAGGCGGCTCTCTTCATCAACCACAAACTTTAACCCTAGAGCTTCTACGCCTTCTTTAAGCTCTTGGTGCATCGCATGATGACGAGACCACGCATTATCTAAGCCTTCATTTTTCAACAAAACCAGCGACTCATGCAGAGCATAAAGGCTGTTCACGGGTGCGGTATGGTGGTAGCTACGCTTACCTTCTCCACTCCAGTAACCTAATACTAAACTTTGATCCAAAAACCAGCTTTGCACTGGTGCTTTACGGGCTTTCATTTTATCAACCGCACGCTGAGAGAAAGTCACTGGAGATAGCCCTGGCACACAAGACAGACACTTTTGGCTGCCAGAATAAACCGCATCAAGCTGCCACTCATCAACCAGCAATGGCACACCACCTAATGATGTCACTGCATCAACAATCGTTAACGCATCAAACTGACGAGCGACAGCAGAGATAGCTTGAGCATCAGATAACGCTCCGGTTGATGTCTCTGCATGCACAAATGCAACAGCAACGGCATCGGGGTTTTCTGCCAATGCTTGTTCTACCTTTTCAACTGAAACGGGCTTGCCCCATTCGTCATCAACAAGGATGGCTTCGCCACCACAACGCACCACGTTTTCTCGCATACGCTCACCGAAGACACCGTTACGACAAACAATCACCTTTTCACCAGGCTCAATCAAGTTAACAAAACAGGTCTCCATACCTGCACTGCCCGGTGCAGAAACGGCAATCGTAAATTCGTTTTCAGTCTGAAAAGCGTATTTAAGAAGTTGTTTAAGCTCATCCATCATCGCAATAAACAGCGGATCTAGGTGACCTATGGTTGGACGGCTCAAAGCCTGTAGCACTTGAGGTGAGATATCAGAAGGACCAGGCCCCATTAACGTTCGGTGTGGTGGATAAAAGCTATCGATAGCAGTAGTGAGTGTGAAATTAGACATGTACATCCCTTACGTTAATGTTGTGAACAATCCACCCTAAAGCAAATTGATTACCTCAGCAATTAGCCATAAGTATTGAGGTCAAACCACTGTCACATAATTGTTAAAATTATTTTTCAATTATCTCAAGTTACGGATTGACATTGTTACCACAAAAACGTTCAATGAAACGGCTATCTAGCAGAAGAGGAGCACTGCCCAGGCAGATGTTTTGTGGAACCGCATTTCCAATACAAAACATTTATGGGGAGCAGTGCCGAGATAATAAAAGTATGCAGGACCTTTATTATCGGTTGAGCGGGCTGAATCCCGTCAACTGTCGCCATTTCTATATGGTGAAGAGCTTCTGAGGTTACTATTCTAATAATTCCTCTCTTTTTGCTCTAAAACTCTCTTCGAAAAACATCGGACGTTGGATTACCCAACCGTAATTTTATTTTAGGAAGTCGTGGGAGATATATCGTGAGTGCATCTAATGTAGCTGGTTCTTTTAATGTCGCTAAGTTTGGTGGAACAAGTGTTGCCAACTTTGAAGCAATGAGCCGTTGTGCTGCCATTATTGAAAACAACTCAAACACGAAACTGGTCGTGAGTAGTGCATGCTCTGGTGTCACTAACTTGCTGGTTGAACTAGCACATGGTGTTCAAGATAAAGCACGTCGTCAGGAACTAATGGCGCAATTAGCGGACATTCACAACGCAATTCTTGACCAACTCGCAGATCCAATCAGCATCGAAAAAGAAGTCCACAGCATTCTTGATGACATTGCGAGCGCTGCAGAGGCCGCATCATTCCAAACAAGTACTAAACTGACGGATCACCTTGTCGCATGTGGCGAGTTGATGTCGACACACATCTTGGCTCAGATCATCTCTGAACGAGGCACTCCTGCTGTTCGCTTTGATATCAGAGATGTGATGCGTACTAATGATGATTTTGGTAAAGCCGAACCTCAACTAGAAGATATTGCCGCTCTAGCGCAAGAGAAACTGATTCCACTTTGCCAACAACAAGTTGTCGTTACCCAAGGTTTTATCGGCGCTGATAGCGAAGGTAACACCACGACTTTAGGCCGCGGTGGCAGTGATTACTCAGCAGCATTGATTGCCGAATCTGTACAGGCGATTGGTTTAGAAATCTGGACGGATGTTCCGGGTATCTACACCACAGACCCTCGTATTGCACCTAAAGCTTCTCCTATCCCAGAGATCAGCTTCAGTGAAGCATCGGAAATGGCAAACTTTGGTGCGAAGATCTTGCACCCATCAACTCTAGTACCTGCACTACGCCACCAAATACCGGTATTTGTCGGCTCTTCTAAAGCGCCAGAGCTCGGTGGAACTTGGATTCGTCAAGAAGTTGAGAGCTCTCCTCTATTTAGAGCGCTTGCCCTACGCTGCAACCAAACCATGGTTACGCTACGTAGCGCTAATATGTTCCATGCCTATGGCTTTTTGGCAAAGGTATTCGAGATCCTTGCTAAACATAAGATCTCGGTCGATCTTATCACCACTTCAGAGATCAGTGTTTCACTAACACTCGATCAAACCGATACCTCTGGTGGTGCTCCTGAGTTACCTGAAGCCGCTCGCCTTGAGCTTGAAGAGTTGTGTTCCGTGGATATTGAGCACGACCTATGCCTTGTTGCACTGATTGGTAACAACATGAGTGAAAGCAAAGGCTATGCGAAGCAGGTATTCGGCACTCTTGAAGATTTCAACCTACGCATGATTTGTTACGGAGCAAGCCCACACAACCTGTGTTTCTTGCTAGATGAATCTGTTTCTAAGTTGGCGATTCAAAAACTGCACCAAGAATTGTTTGAGTAAAAATGCGTTTATCACCAACAGATAAATAACTAAATCTCAGATACAAAAAGGGTTGCGATTAAGCAACCCTTTCTCTTTTTTACTATACGAATCAAAGCTCGTCGTAGATTCAAACTAGTTAATGTTTGGACCTAACCACTTCTCGGCTTCTAACATGTCCCAACCTTTGCGGTCAGCATAGCTATCCACTTGATCCTGTTGAATCTGTGCAATAGCAAAGTATCTAGCATCAGGGTGTGAGAAATACATACCAGACACTGAGGCACCAGGCCACATCGCGTAGCTTGTCGTTAATGACATATCGATTGCCTTTTCAACGTCCATCAGCTCCCACAACGTACCTTTCTCTGTATGCTCTGGGCAAGCAGGGTAACCTGGAGCTGGACGAATACCTTGGTATTTCTCTCGAATCAAATCGTCGTTAGACAAATTCTCATCTGGCGAGTAACCCCAAATATCCTTTCTCACTTCTTTATGCAGATATTCCGCGAACGCCTCAGCCAATCGGTCAGCAACCGCCTGAATCATAATCGCGTTGTAGTCATCGCCTTTCGCTTTGTATTCATCAGCCAGCTCTCGCTCACCAATACCACCCGTAACCGCAAAGCCACCAATCCAATCCGCTTTACCGCTTTCTTTTGGCGCAATGTAATCAGACAAACAGTAGTTAAAGCCTTTTGGTTTCTCTGTTTGTTGACGAAGATTGTGTAGAACTTTTAGAACTTCGGTACGAGATTCATCGGTATACACCTCAATATCATCACCAACACTGTTCGCTGGGAACATGGCACACATACCACGCGCTTCAAGCAGCTTCTCTTTCTCTACGCGATCCAGTAAATCATTAGCATCTTTGAATAAACGTTTTGCCTCTTCACCCACTTCTTCATGATCAAGGATTGCAGGGTATTTACCAACCAATGACCATGTCATAAAGAATGGAGTCCAATCGATGTACTGACGCAAAGTCGCCACATCAAAATCATTGAAGATGTGAACTCCCGGATTAGCGGGTGCAGGTGGCGTATACGCATCCCAATCGATAGCAACTTTATTGGCACGAGCTCTTTCAAGCGTGACAGGCTTGGTACGAGGTTTCTTACGATTGTGCTGATCTCGAACGCGATCGTAATCGATATCCAGCTTCTCAACGAAAGCGGGTTTCAATTCATCAGAAAGTAGTGAAGTACAAACACCCACTGCACGCGAGGCATTATTTACGTATACAACAGGTTCTGAATAATTCTGCTCAATCTTAACTGCTGTGTGAGCTTTAGATGTGGTTGCGCCGCCAATCAGAAGAGGCAGCTTGAAACCCTGTCTCTCCATTTCTTTAGCAACATGTACCATTTCATCAAGAGACGGTGTAATCAGCCCAGACAGGCCAATAATGTCGACATTCTCTTCTTTCGCTACCTTGAGAATCTTCTCGCAAGAAACCATCACACCTAAGTCGATAATTTCGTAGTTATTACACTGTAAAACCACACCAACGATATTTTTACCGATATCGTGAACGTCACCTTTAACGGTCGCTAACAAAATCTTACCGTTAGTTGCGCCCACTTCTTTGGATGCATTAATGAATGGTTCTAAATGGGCAACCGCCTGTTTCATCACACGCGCAGACTTTACAACCTGTGGTAAGAACATCTTACCTTCACCAAACAGGTCACCAACAACGTTCATTCCGTCCATTAGAGGACCTTCAATCACTTCAATAGGACGAGAGGCATTAACACGAGCTTCTTCGGTATCTTCAACAATAAAGTCGGTGATACCTTTTACCAAAGAGTGCTCCAAACGCTTCTCTACAGGCCAAGTTCGCCACTCTAATGCAGATTTATCTTCAACCTTACCAACAGCACGCTCTAGGTATTCGGTCGCCATATCCAGCAATCTTTCAGTCGAATCATCACGACGGTTTAGTACGACATCTTCAACAGCATCACGCAGATCTTCTGGAACATTATCGTAAATTTCCAACTGACCAGCGTTTACAATGCCCATATCCATACCGTTTTTAAAACAGTGATATAGGAATACCGCGTGAATAGCCTCACGGACGTAGTTATTACCACGGAATGAGAATGAAACATTCGACACACCGCCAGAGATCATCGCATGCGGGAGATCGCGTTTGATGTCTCCTACTGCTTCAATGAAATCAACCGCATAGTTATTATGCTCATCGATACCAGTAGCCACTGCGAAAATATTCGGGTCAAAAATAATATCTTCTGGTGGGAAACCGACTTCATCAACAAGAATGTTGTAGGCATTGGTACAGATTTCGACTTTACGCTCTCGAGTATCAGCCTGCCCGACTTCATCAAACGCCATCACGATGACAGCAGCACCATAACGACGAACTAATTTGGCTTGCTCAACAAACTTCTCTTTGCCTTCTTTTAGAGAGATTGAGTTAACGATGCCTTTGCCTTGAATACACTTTAGGCCAGCTTCGATAACTTCCCACTTAGAAGAATCGACCATAACAGGTACTTTCGAGATTTCAGGTTCTGAAGCACATAGATTCAGGAATTTAACCATACACGCCTCGGCGTCTAGCATCCCTTCATCCATGTTGATATCGATAATTTGAGCACCATTCTCGACTTGCTCTCGAGCTACACTCAAGGCTTCGTCGTAGAGCTCTTCTTTGATAAGGCGCTTAAAGCGTGCAGAGCCGGTAACATTGGTCCGCTCACCTACATTCACGAACAAAGATTCTTTAGCTATCGTCAGTGGCTCTAGTCCCGAAAGACGACAAGAAACTGGTAAGTCTGGCAATTGACGCGGCGTTACACCTTCAACGGCCTCAGCCATTTCACGGATATGCTCTGGAGTAGTACCACAACACCCACCAATTAGGTTCAAGAAGCCACTTTCAGCCCACTCTTTAACATGTTCAGCCATATCCTCAGGAGAAAGGTCATACTCGCCAAATGCATTAGGCAAACCCGCATTAGGGTGAGCAGAAACATTGCACTCTGAGATACGAGACATCTCACCGACATACTCACGCAGTTCATCAGGGCCCAATGCACAGTTCAATCCAAATGAGATTGGTTTTACATGACGAAGGGCGTTGTAGAATGCTTCTGTCGTCTGTCCTGAAAGGGTACGACCTGATGCGTCAGTGATGGTACCGGAAATCATCACTGGAAGAGCAATACCCACCTCTTCAAAAACAGATTCAACGGCAAAGGCACACGCTTTCGCGTTTAACGTATCAAAGATAGTTTCAATAAGAATTAAATCTGAACCGCCCTTAATGAGCGCGCGAGTCGATTCAGAATAGGCTTCAACCAGTTCGTCAAAGCTAACATTACGGTAACCTGGATCGTTTACATCAGGCGAGATAGAACAAGTTCGGTTGGTAGGGCCTAATACACCCGCGACGAAGCGAGGTTTATCTGGGGTCTTTGCAGTCCATTCATCAGCTGCTTCACGAGCAAGCTTGGCAGCAGCAAAGTTAATCTCTTCACTAAGGCTTTCCATATCATAGTCGGCCATAGCGATGGTTGTAGCGTTAAAGGTATTGGTTTCGAGGATGTCAGCCCCAGCTTCCAAATACTCCATATGGATATCTTTGATAAGTTTAGGCTGTGTAAGAACTAAAAGGTCATTGTTGCCCTTCAAGTCACTGTGCCAATCAGCAAAGCGTTCACCACGATAGTCTTGCTCTTCCAATTTATAATCCTGAATCATGGTGCCCATGCCACCATCAATCAGTAAAATTCGTTGCTTCAACAGAGCGTCAATCTTTTGCCTTACATTACTTCCCACGGTACAACCTCATTCCTTTAATTATCCCTCCATCCTATCACACATTAAAAAGGAGTCTAGACGTCTAAAAAAGGAAATTGATTACTGAGTCATGACAAAAAAATGTTTGCTATTTGAGCATGAGACAACGAAAATTCATATTCATACTTTGTTACATGTTGGAATCCCAATGTCGGTCTATTACACCTTATGCTTCTTGTCCGCTGCAGCCATGCTTATTGCTTTCGTGAATACAAAAATTGGTAAAATGCAGACAACCATCGCCATCACAGCTGGCTCAATGATGTTATCTCTATTGATTATCATTGCGGGACAAAATAATTGGTTCCAATTGGCAGACATTGCCTCAGAGACCGTTGCCAGTATCAATTTTGAAGATTTCCTTCTAAAAGGGATATTAGGATTCTTACTATTTGCAGGCGGTTTGGGAATCAAATTACCAAACCTAAAAGACCAGAAATGGGAAATAACAGTACTCGCGTTAGGTGCTACGCTGTTTTCAACATTCTTTATCGGTTTTGTGCTGTACGGGTTTTGCCAGTTCATCGGTATTCAATTTGATCTGATTTACTGCCTACTCTTTGGCTCGCTAATCTCTCCAACCGATCCCATCGCCGTGCTAGCAATAGTAAAAAAACTCGACGCTCCCAGAAGAATCTCTACTCAAATCGAGGGAGAATCTCTATTCAACGATGGTTTTGGCTTAGTTATCTTCGTAACCCTATTTACTATCGCATTCGGCACAGAAGCGCCAACCGTCGGTAGTGTGACCATGCTATTCGTTCAAGAGGCAATTGGCGGCATCGTCTACGGTTTTGTTTTAGGTCTTGTATTCCATTACCTAATCAGCAACACCGACGACCACTCGATGGAGTTGCTATTAACCATCGGCATTCCAACTGCTGGTTATGCGTTTGCTGAAGTTCTACATGTATCAGGACCATTAGCGATGGTGGTCTCAGGTATCATGATTGGTAACTGGACTCGCTTTATCGGATTCTCAAAAGAGAGTGAAGATCACCTAGATCATTTCTGGGAGTTGATAGATGAATTCTTAAACGGCGTATTATTCCTACTAATTGGTATGTCGATGCTGTTATTCAAATTCCACCAAGAAGACTGGATCTTAATGGCGTTCGCAGTCCCTCTAGTATTGAGTGCACGTTACTTGAGTGTTTTCTTGTCTTACATCGGATTTAAACGCTTTAGAACTTACAACCCGTGGTCGATTAAGATTCTAACTTGGGGTGGCTTACGCGGTGGCTTAGCATTAGCCATGGCACTTTCGATCCCTTCAGGTATCTGGGTAATTGAAGACAAAGCAATAGATGTAAAAGAGATAATCCTTGTCATGACATACGCCGTTGTTGTGTTCTCTATTCTAGTTCAAGGCTCAACAATCACTCCTATGATAGAGAAAGCAAAACAAGCAGAGAAAGAGCTAGATTAACACCTAGATAGATCAACCAAAGCCGCCTACTTTAGGTGGCCTTTTTTATACCCAATGAAAGTCAAACTCACCAATTCCCATACTGGAGCTATCGCTGAAAGATATGCGTGGAACATAGAGCTCATATCGATATTTGATACCGCTGATATTTGAGTAATCGAAAGCCTTAATGTGGGTGGACAGAACTCTTTAAGGAGCTTAAGTCATACAGAGAATTAGTTCTTCTGCCCACTCGCTAGTCTACCCAATAACCCACTCTCAAGTTATATAAGCTTCAATCGAAAGGCTTCACCTTTCACCTGGAAACAAAAATAACGGGACTCAACGTCTCGCTAGAATAGCGTTAGTTATTAACAGGACTACGGAGCTAGATGAGTGGTGAACAGAAAGCTTTAGCTTTGAACTAAGTCATTAAATACAGCAAGACTGCACTAAATCAGTGTTCGATAGAGTTAGCTAAAGGAACACATGGTACTTCAAGTGATACTTGTAAAAATGACAGGAATAAAAAGCGCTAGCATTTCTGCCGAGACGTGCAGACTAGAGTCTTAAATATGGCAAGGCTGGAATGAGTAGGCACTCCGGAGATTCGAGCACGCAGGTGAGCTAGGAGCGCCTAGTTATCCCACATTACTTCGTAGAAGCAGCAGATACAAAAAAGCCCCAGTATTTCTGCTGAGGCTTAGTATATGGAAAGGTTGGAGGTTTAGACTCCCAACACGCGCTGTTTTGGTAAGTAGGAGAATCCGCGGCTTTGCTAATGGCGTATATTATACCAATCCGGAAAATTAACTGATCAGGTCAATCCAATCTCTTGTACACATTTTTGTGACGCGATCTTTGCACTCAAGAAATCCATTCCAAGCGCTACAGACCTTC
>NZ_JBFSUL010000085.1:0-15077 GCF_041467395.1 Vibrio sp. 10N.247.310.98
CTCCAATTGATTTTCCGGTATAGCGGTTTCCGACGTCTCGGAAAACCAAGTAGTTATCTCTAAGTTACTTTTAATAACGGCGTGATTGGCGAAACCTTTAGGAAAAAAACAACAAATTTAAAGAAATAGCGGTAAAACAGAAGAAAGCGTGACTGGTCGTAAAATTATCGAAAAAAGATGAGAAAATCGCTAAAGTTGCCGGGAAGTCAGTCGAGTGAGAAATTGTATTTTTATTCGCCAAAAAGCACCGGCCAAGCTGAAATGCTTTTATAAGATTGTAGGTAATTCATTAACCTAATAACGTTAAAGCTAGATTCGGCGCTTGCTTGGCTTGAGCGAGTATCGTTGTGCTCACTTGCTGCAGTATTTGTTGCTTGAGCATTTGAGTGGTTTCTTTGGCGTAGTCGGTATCTTTGATTCGACTGTTTGATGTCGCCAAATTCTCATGAACGTTTTCAAGATTGTTAATGGCATGATCAAAGCGGTTTTGCATTGCCCCTAATTCAGAGCGATGGCTATCGACATACTTCATCGCCGTATCCAAAATAGAGACGGCGCGCTGAGCACCACCCACATCCGTTACATTGATGTCATTAACTGACTCGTAATAGCCCGCTGACATCGAAAGCTCACTGGCTAATGAACCTGAAAAAGAGATGGTACCCGCGGTATCTTCACCTGACATATAAATCTGAAGTTGTCCGTCATCATTAACAGAAGCCGATAAGAGATCCGTTTGACCATTAATGTAAGTCGCCAACTCTTCGATATCATCGCCCGCTTTCGCGTTGATGGTGATCTCTTGTGGCTGACCAAAACGATCGGTAAACGACATCGTCATATCATTCTGGTTTGATTTCACTTCCCATGAATCACTGGCCATGCCATTAGCAACGTAGCTAAAGCCGCCCATGTTGATGTCATCAGTACGCATGCTTTTCAAACCAATCTGCACAGCTTCGCCCGAACTGCCGCCGATTTGAAACGAGGTGTGCCCAAAACTGCCGTTAAGGAGTTTTTTACCACCGAATGAAGTGGTTTCGGCAATTCGATTCAGCTCGTCATTTAACGCGGTGACTTCTTCTTGAATAGCGATTCGTTCCGATGAACTATTCGAGCCGTTACTCGCTTGTAGGGATAAGTCTCGCATGCGCTGCATGATATTAGTGGTTTCATTCATCGCCCCTTCTGCAGTCTGCATAATGGAGATACCGTCGTTAGCATTTCGAACAGCAACATCAATGCCACTCATCTGTGCTTCTAATCGATTTGAGATCTGTAAGCCAGCCGCATCGTCTTTTGCACTATTAATACGGCTCCCTGAAGCTAAGCGCTCCAAAGATTGGTTCAGCATGTTATTAGCGTTAGAGAGGTTTCTCTGAGCCACTAACGCCGAGACATTCGTATTGACAGTTATAGCCATAGACCTTCGCTTACAAAAAGATGAATAAAACTCACGATTGCTCTTATATCGACCAGTTCATATAAAGCTTTAATAAAAAAGGAGCCCTGAGGCTCCCTTTCTTTGCTGCAGATGAGGTGATTTACTTAATCGTTAATGCACTCAACATCTCAGTTGAAGGAGCAAAGTAATACGCGCCAGTCACCGCTTTAGTAAAGCGAAGCAGTTGGTCTGTTTTGCCATCAGTTACGCCGTACATGCTCTCTAACATCGCATCGAAGTTATGACGAACGTTACAGTAAGCAATGAACAATAAGCCGTGGTCGCCCGTAGCAGTACCGTAAGGTAGACTGTGGCGAACAATCTTAAGCCCCTTGCCTTCTTCTTTGATATCCACACGGCCAACGTGAGACGCCGCAGGAACATCATCTAACTCAATTGAATCAGGTTTAGTTCGGCCAATCACTTTCTCTTGTGCCGATACATTCAAACGATTCCAAGCTGGCAGGTTATGCACAAAACGCTGCACCATTACATAACTACCACCAGCGAATTCACCCTCAGGCACAATAGCGACTTCAGCACGTTGTGCGTCTTTCGGGTTTTCAGTGCCATCAACAAAGTCTGTCATGTCACGAGAGTCTAGGAAGCGATAACCATAAGTTTCATCAACCACTTCAACATCAGCTGCTACTTCAGATAGCAATTTACGCAAGATAAAGAAGTGCAGATCATGTCGGTTTGAATGACAGTGAATCAGAACGTCAGACAGTGTGCTCGGTGCTGTGATATCACCTTCACCCAGCACAGGGAAGTCGATCAAATCAGCGGGCGCTGCTTGCTCGAACCTATCCCAAAAAGCTTTTGAGAACGCAACCGATGCCGTTAAGTTCGCATCAGGCTGAGTTTGGTTTAGTTCGTCGATTAGAGTCGGAAGCTTTTGAATTTCTGCTAGTACATTAGCAGTATTAGCGTTCACTTTAAGTTGAACGTAAAGCGCGAAAGGCCCAGCTTCAGGCAAAATAGCACTTTGAACGTTAGGCTGCTCATTTGAAACATTAAGCATAGATTATTCCTTCCAGTTTTAGCTTCTAAGTATAATTGTGAATGGGACAAATGTTTTGATGAGAATCAGTCTTCGAGCTCAACCACTTTAAAGCAATCCCTTGCAGCATGGCTATTGGTTAGATAAAGCGCTAACCACAGCAGCAACAATAGGGTGATGCCATTTGACCAACGGAACCATCCGTTATCCAAATAGATTAAATAAATCGTATGGGAGCCCTGTGCCAAGATAGCCATCATGGTAACCCAACGTCCCCATGACACGACTTTGTTAAGGCGCTTTCTATCTGGCGATCTTAGCCCAAATAACCACATCAGCAGCAAACTAGGCACACTCAACGCGATCCCGACATAAAACATCTGATGGTCTGGGTAGATTATCTCAAGAATATCGGTTCCCGATTCTCGGCTTGCGCCTGCAACAATGAAAACGACCAAGGCTTTCGCAAGAAACAACCAACCTAGCCAGAGCAAGATTGGAGCTTTCAAAAAGCCGTGCTTGTCGTATTGTTCTATGGAGTACCGCACAAATCTCACTTTCACTTATTTTCAAACCAACACTTTAACGCAAATCATTCATACTTAACTAGCTTTGCGTTATCTTAGTAGCCAATCCGTTTTAATTGTCGAACTCAGTATGAAAAACAAAACTAATACGCCCTCTGTTGAATCTCAACAGGAAGCACTGAAGATAGCCAAAGCGACTCAAAAGCCAGCTCAAACCAAAGAACAAACTAAACTGATTGCTCAGGGTATCGAGAAAGGCATCGCACTGTACAAGAAACAGCAAAAAGAACGCAGCCGCCAAGCCGATAAAGCGAAGAAGCGCGTACAGAAAGAAAAACAGACTCAACAAGCTAATCAACACCAAGAAGACACGATCGAAACAAGTGTTGAAACACCATCAAATCACGCCACTAAACTGCCGTGGTTACTACTGTTCGCAAGCTGGGTAGGCTTCGCGATTTATTTGATGCAATAGCAGGGTAAACGTATGAAAAAGGAATTAGTCGCTTTGGCTATGAGTAGCGTGTTACTCGGTTGCACGACACCGACATCAACGCCTCATAGCGAAGCTGCCAACGTGCAAATGGATTACCATGGCGTGATTAATATCGATAAATGTCAGTATAAAGGGGAAGTCACAGGCAGCGAAGGCCATTGGTACAACTACCTGTTTTACCCAAATGACACATTGATTCAAGGCGCCATGAATCAACTCAAGTCGAATACGATTGAGCTAGGCGCAGATACCGTGATATTCACACTTCCCCAAGATTTTTCCACATCCGTGACTATGCTGGGAACTGCCTATCTGTGTAAGTAAATAGAAACGTAATGGGGTAGCTCACAACTCATATTAGCGAGATGCTCCCTACTATTTCTATTCTAAAAAAAGAAAGCCAGCTTTCGCTGGCTTATGCACTAAATCCAAGGCTTGTTGCTATATCGCCTTTACGCTGGATAACCCATTGACTGTCAAATGGCCCCCAGTCGGATAACTGGTAATAGCCATCATTATGACGTCGCCCATCTTGAACAAACATAAGTTCGATACCGATCCCCGGTAACGCCTTGAGTACATCTTGAATAGTACGACGAGGCCACCCCGTTTTTTCGATGAGTTTAGGCACATTTGGCCTATCAAGGCTTTCCACTAACAATGCTAAATATAGCCGCCTTGCAAAAACAGGACTCAACTCCATTGACACCTCCTATATATGTGCAGCTCAATTATTTCTTTTTTCGCTGACAACATGTTGAGGCTGATCAATAAGTCTCCAATAGTGACATTTTCTTACGCTTTTTTTTCACTCTATGAAATATTCATCACTCTATTTTGTCTGAGTTGCTGCTTCCTGATAGGATTCAACTCATAACAATGAAATAAAATCACTCAAAGGAAGAATAATGACTATCACCATGTTTGGTATCCCAAATTGCGACACCATTAAAAAAGCAAAGAAATGGCTCGAAGCTGAAGGTATCGAGTTCGAATTTCACGATTATCGCAAACAAGGCATCACAGAAGAGCTAGTAACAAGCTTCTGCTCTGAGCTAGGTTGGGAGCTTGTGCTAAACAAACGTGGTACGACTTATCGCCAACTTTCTCAAGAACAGAAAGACACCCTAACAGAAGAAAAAGCGGTGACTTTGCTTGTTGAACAACCTGCAATGATCAAGCGCCCAATCTTAAAAGTTGAGGGGAAGCTTCACATCGGATTTAAAGCCGACCAATACGCGGCTATTTTTGCTTAGATCGTTGTATTTACATAGACAGACAACAGGACGTTGATCAGTGAATCAGCGCCTAAAAATTAATGACTAGACGTTTTATTTAAACAAGGAATTCAAGGATGACAGATAGCCCAACTTTGGCTCTGGCAAAAGACCTAATCAGCCGTCAATCGGTAACACCAGAAGATGCAGGCTGCCAAGACCTGATGATTGAACGCTTAAAAGCACTCGGTTTTGAAATCGAAGTGATGGTATTTGAAGATACGACCAACTTCTGGGCTCGTCGTGGTACTGAAGCGCCTCTGTTTGCTTTTGCTGGTCACACTGATGTGGTACCTGCAGGCCCAATCGAACAGTGGAACACTAAGCCATTCGAACCGACTATCGTAGACGGTTTCCTACATGGCCGTGGCGCTGCTGATATGAAAGGCTCTCTGGCTTCAATGATTGTTGCCGTCGAGCAGTTCATTGCCAAACACCCAGACCACACAGGCTCAATTGGTTTCCTGATCACTTCAGATGAGGAAGGTCCTTTCATCAACGGTACTGTACGTGTTGTTGAAGCATTAATGGCGCGCGGTGAAAACATCGATATGTGTATCGTTGGTGAACCATCGAGCACTGAGTTCGTGGGTGATGTCGTGAAGAACGGCCGTCGTGGCTCTATCACTGGCGACCTAACGATTAAAGGCACACAAGGTCATGTTGCCTACCCTCACCTAGCAAACAACCCAGTACACAGCTCTCTGCTTGCTATTAATGAGCTAGCAACAACTGAGTGGGATAAAGGTAATGATTACTTCCCGCCAACCAGTTTCCAAATTCCAAATGTGAGTGCGGGTACTGGTGCTTCAAACGTGATCCCTGGTGAGTTTAATGTTCAGTTTAACCTACGCTTTAGTACAGAGTTAAGCAACGACATCATCGTTGAGCGCATCACAACGACACTCGACAAGTATGATTTCGAATACGACCTAAGATGGACATTCAATGGCGACCCGTTCTTAACAGACGCAGGTTCACTGCTTGATGCTATTGTTGATGCAGTGGGTCACGTCAATGATGTGAAACCAGCACTGCTAACGACTGGCGGTACATCTGATGGTCGCTTTATTGCACGTATGAGCGGACAAGTGGTTGAACTAGGCCCTGTGAATGCAACGATTCACAAGGTTAACGAATGCGTGAAGGTAGCCGATTTAGAAAAGCTAACTGACATGTACGAAAGAACATTAGTGAACCTATTCGCTAAATAGTCTTTCATCAGCGATTCATAGCATCCAATTATTGAGAGACTCGTTATGACACCAGAGCAGCTTACCGGACAATCAGATTCTCATCTAGAGCCTAGCCTGATCGGCACCAAGACCTTCTTGGTCCACAGTGAGGTTAAGAATGACCTGAATAATTTGATTGAAGCTGCTCAGCTCGCTGGTTTTAAAATGGAGATTGCCAGTGGCTTTCGCGACTATGAAAGGCAATCTCTGATTTGGAACCGTAAGTTTTCTGGCGAAGCTCCGATATTAGATTCAGAAAGCCAACCTCTTGATGCTTCAAAACTAACCGAACAACAAAAGCTATCGGCTATCCTGAGATGGTCTGCGCTTCCCGGCGCGAGTCGTCATCATTGGGGTTGTGACTTCGATGTCTTTGCTCGTAACCACTTACCTGAAGGCATACATCTGCAATTAGAACCATGGGAATACCTTACAGGCCACCAGCAATCGTTTTACCAATGGCTATCAGTTCATGCTGCACAATTTGGTTTCTTCTTTCCTTACAGCCAAGATTTGGGTGGTGTGGCGATCGAACCATGGCATATCAGCCATCGCAAAGTATCGGAGTCGTGTTTATCACAGTTATCTCCGACTTTACTTGGCAAGCAACTCCAATCTAAGCCAGTATTAGGGTATGAGATTATTATGGAGCAGCTAGACGAGATCTATGCACGCTTCGTAGCGAATATCAGTCATTAGGAGCGCTTATGTTGGAGTGGCTTACAAACCCTTGGGTTATCATCATCATCGTAGTTAGCGTTGTTGTGGGTAACATCGCAGCGCTCAAACAGACAGCCAATATGGATCTGACGGGGCGTGGTAAAACTGAGCGAGATTTAGATAAGCTCAATCGCTCGGATAAACTTAACCAAGAGAAAGCTGAAAAAGAAGAATCCAAAGACAATAAAGACGCATAGCCTTTTGCTTTGGCTAATCAGCTTGATTGACCAATTTTGATTGACCAATGTAGCCTGATGACAACGAATACAATAAAAAAGAGGACACAGTGTGTCCTCTTTTTTATTTGCTTTTGCTAATCACAAGGCTGATTTAACTCAGCTTGTGACGGCTTGAATGACTACTCAGCTTTCGCTTCTTTGTCATCTTTGGTTTGGTCAGCAATATGCGCTAATACCGGAACCATAGACTTAAGCAGCTCTTCTTCTACTGGCTTACCTGATGGATCCGTTACGTTGATTGACGTACGGTTGCCAAGGTCACCAAATAGGAAGTTGTAAGTGCCTGGCGCTAAGTCGATAGGCTGTAGGCCAATTTCTTCCCAGAACTCATCATCTGGTGCTGCGTACTTCGCCTTCACCGTACCCTGAGATTGATTGCGTTCTTCAAGCTCAAAGCCCATTTCAGGCAACAAGTTAGGCAGACGCTGCCAGAATACATTGTATGGCGTACGAGCAATAATCACAGGGAAACCACTACGGTCAGCACCCATTGAAATTGGAATACGCTTCACCAACTCTTGCGCTTTCAGCGCCGCTTCAGCACGAAGGTTTTCATCGTACTTAGCCATAACTAGGTTGGTCAGGAACGCGTTGTAACGCTCTTTATTGGTTGCCGTTACTGTTTTCTCTTCAGTACCTTCACGCCAATCAATCAGATTAATCTTGAAGCCATGACGGTTGTTTGCTTGGAAGCGAGAGATAGAGTAACGACTACCAATCTCTACGTCTTCATCTTCAGAAACCCAAGTTACCCAATCGGTCTCAATCTCATTCTCTGATTGCTCACGAATACCAATACCACGTTGAGCCAGCATATCTACAGCCGTTTGCCACACGCGGTCTGCCTCTTCTGCGCGAAGAAGCCATAGTGTCACTTCACCGTTTTGACGCTCAGCACGAGCACCCGGGATCAGTTCAAGAACCTGTTGCGGTGGACGAATATCCACTTCACGACCAGTACCACCACTGAATTCACCGCTTGGGATGTCAAAATTTGGGTAGAACTGAGGCTGAGCATCTACAGGCAATTGCCATTGTGAAAACTCAGGTGTTTCTAAGTATTCGAAATCATCTTTGGCTTGGCGACGTTGAGTCGGGTTGCCAGAACATGCTGTAAGAACGAAAACAGCCAGTGACCCAATCACTAGCTGGTGAGAATACTTCATTTATACTCCTAAATGCCGAAGGTTCGCTTCGGCATCACTTCATACGTTTTAGTAAATGCACGCTTCAGTCATTGCTTGAGCAACAACAGGTTGAGCTGGCTCTGACAGTTCAGTCAGCGGTAGACGTAAGCCACCTTCAGCAATCAGACCCATTTTATGAACCGCCCATTTTACGGGAATAGGGTTAGACTCAACGAACAAATTCTTATGTAGAGGCATCAAACGCTCATTGATCGCTTCCGCTTCTTCAAACTTACCTTCTTTTGCTAGCTTGAACATGGTTGCCATATCAGCGGCTGCAACATTGTTCGTTACAGAGATCACGCCATCGCCACCACGCTTAACAAATTCTAGGCCTGTTAAGTCATCACCACTTAGTAAGATAAAGTCTTCGCCACAAAGTTCACGGTGAATTGCAATTCTGTCGAGATCACCCGTCGCATCTTTCAGTGCAACGATGTTTTCGATCTCAGCAAGACGAGCAACCGTTTCTGGCAACAAGTCTACCGCAGTACGACCTGGAACATTGTATAGAATTTGTGGAACGTCACTGACTTCAGCAATCGCTTTGTAGTGTTGGTACAAACCTTCTTGAGTCGGTTTGTTGTAGTAAGGCGTTACGCTCAGGCAACCAGCAATACCAGAACCATTCAACAAACGGCTGAATAGAACAGATTCATGAGTTGCATTTGCACCTGTACCAGCGATAACGGGAATACGACCATCAGCAAATTCAACGATCTTGTTGACGACTTTGACATGCTCTTCAATAGTGAGTGTTGAAGACTCACCTGTTGTGCCAACCGCAACCAGACCATCACTACCTGCAGCAATATGGTGCTCAACTAACTTTTTAAGGCTGTCGAAATCCACTTCACCATCTGTATTAAATGGCGTAACTAGCGCAACGATACTTCCTGAAAACATGTCTATCTCCCTTAATTTATTCTTTTTGCATGTTACTGTAAGCCAATCAATAAACACAAGACATTAAAGTGGCTTACCGGCAACATCTGCATTAAATATTGTCGTATGTTTGAGGTAAAACGACTTCTAACGGTGTTCTACCTAGAATTTGGGTAACCTGCACTCAATCTAGCGGATAGCACATCACTTGTCAGTAACAAGTAAGCTGTGCTCTCATCGCTCTATCTCATTTTTTAACGCGCTCGATATTCTTATCATTGGTTGCACACATAAAAAGCCCCGCACGCACGCTTATTCCACGAGCTAACTGTGCTAACATGCATGAATCAATGGAATATAAAGAGACGTGATTTTATGACTCAACATCTAGTAATCACAGCTGTGGGCACTGATCGCCCAGGTGTATGCAACCAAGTGGTTCATTTAGTCACCCAATCAGGCTGTAACATTATTGATAGCCGTATCGCCCTGTTTGGCGAAGA
Source organism: Vibrio sp. 10N.247.310.98 (assembly GCF_041467395.1). Taxonomy (NCBI): domain Bacteria; kingdom Pseudomonadati; phylum Pseudomonadota; class Gammaproteobacteria; order Vibrionales; family Vibrionaceae; genus Vibrio; species Vibrio sp. 10N.247.310.98. The sequence continues at coordinate 9,517 of NZ_JBFSUL010000085.1, forward strand.
ATTTACGCTTATCATGCTGCTGTCTGGAAAGGCAAACAACATTACCCGCGTTGAAACCACCTTGCCCTTGCTTGGACAAGAGCACGACTTGATTACGATTATGAAGCGAACCTCAACTCATGATGTTATTGAGAACTCTTACACAGTAGAGGTGTTCGTTGAGTCAGACGATAAAATCGGACTTACTGAGCAGTTTACCCAGTTCTTCGCAGACCGAAACATCGGCCTCGATTCGTTAAGTGCACGAACCATCAATAAATCTAAGGTTCAACTCGACAACGACCAATTCCATATCTCTATTACCGCTTCTGTGCAATCAGAATGTAACTTGATGCAGCTACAAGAAGAATTCGATTCGCTGTGTCAGAGCCTATCAGTCCAAGGCTCGCTCAACTTTATCAAAAACAGTCTTTAAAAAGGAAATGTCATGAATACGCTAACGGCTGGTGTTCCAGCACCTGCTTTTTCTCTTCCAGATCAAGATGGCAATATCGTATCTCTTGGTGACTTCAAAGGTAAAAAAGTACTTTTCTATTTTTACCCTAAAGCAATGACTCCAGGTTGTATTGTGCAAGCGGAAGGCCTGCGTGATATCAAAACACAGCTTGATGACCTAAACGTGGTTGTTCTAGGTGTGAGTGTTGACCCAGTAAAACGTCTACCAAACTTCGTTGAGAAGAAATCTCTAAACTTCACCCTGCTATCTGATGAAGACCACAGCGTTGCTGAACAGTTTGGCGTTTGGGGCGAGAAAAAATTCATGGGTAAAATCTACGACGGTCTGCACCGTATTAGCTTCCTAATTGATGAAGAAGGTCAGATTGAACATGTCTTCAACAAGTTCAAGACTAAGACTCACCACGAAGTGGTTCTAGATTACTTCAATCAAGAAGCTTAAGGGCGATTTGAGTGAGTTAATGACTTAGATTCACCACTCTCTAAGGCAAGAGCAACACTCATTAAGCTAATGATTAAGCTAAGAGCAAAAAGGCCGAACATCATGGATGTTCGGCCTTTTTCTATAACAAGATCAATTACTTTTGATGTTCGGGGTCATCGTCTAATGCGTGACTCGGTAAAGCATTCCAAACCGCCTTAACTAACGTTGCCAACGGGATAGCAAAGAACACGCCCCAGAATCCCCACAACCCACCAAACACTAACACGGCAACAATAATAGCCACTGGGTGCAGGTTCACCGCTTCAGAGAAAAGAACCGGAACGAGCACGTTACCATCTAGCGCTTGGATAATACCGTAAGCGAGAAGCAACCAGTAAAACTGAGGCTCTAATCCCCACTGGAACAGACCAACGATCGCTACCGGAACAGTCACAGCTGCCGCACCGATATAAGGGATCAGTACCGAGAAACCAACCGCGACAGCCAACAAGACTGAATAACGCAGATCCAGAATCGCAAAGGTTACGTAGCTGACACCACCAACAATTAAAATCTCTAAGACTTTACCGCGAATGTAGTTCGAGATTTGCTGGTTCATCTCTTCCCATACTTTGGTCGCTAAACGACGATTTCGAGGAAGTACACCGCTCGCCATTCTGATCATCTCTTCTTTGTCTTTTAACAAGAAGAAAATAAGCAGTGGTACAAGAATCAAGTAAACCGCTAAGGTCGCTAAGCTCACAAGAGAAGCAAGAGAACCTTTGACAACACTTTCACCAAAACCTAACGCTTTGTTCTTGGCGTTAGACATAATGGACTCAACGATCTGCAGGTTAGCTAATTCTGGATAGCGTTCAGGAATCGTCGCAATGAAGTTTTGCAAGCTGCCATACATGCTTGGGATATCATTAATTAGATTGCCCACTTGTTGCCAAATGGTTGGTACCAAGCCAAAGATCGCAAGTAGCATCACGCTAAAGAACATCATGATCACCAACATCACCGAAGGCGTTCTTGGAACACCTAGTCTTTGAAGTTGGGTAACAGGCCACTCAAGCAAATAAGCCAACACAATTGCAACCAAGAGTGGCGCAATTAGGTGACCAAAGAAGTAGATCGTAATAAAGCCGAAGAGAATGATGGCAACCAAACTGACAGCATGGGGATCAGAGAAACGTCGTTTATACCAACGATTGACCATTTCAAGCATCTGACTGCAATTCCTTTTTAGTGACGAGGAGATGATGGTAATTAGAGCAAACCTCAGTGATGACGTCATAGGCTTGCTTAGACAAATAAGTAACAATATCTTTCATCGAACTGTTATCAGACACATAAATTGACAATGACTGCCCTACTTCTAACTTTACACTGTGACGCTTGGCTAATAATAGCGCCATTGGACAGCGCTCTTGGCGTAAATCTAGAATATTAGGTGTCATTCTTGAGCTCGATGCTTATTATAAGGGTCGTATTGTAATCTGTTTTTGAAAACGCGCCATCATTCATTCATCCTCCTTCATGATAGCGCACGCACTTGGCAAAGGTTAAATCAGATAAAGAACCAATTTCCATTGCACTTGTCTTACTGTCAGAAGAAACGGAGTATTACTGACTAATATGTTTAAACGCGCTCGCTCAATTGCTTGCTTATGCATCGCAGCTACATTAAGCACCCCAACTATGGCGAATACCAATAGTTTGGAGCTACCAGATATCGGTACCGCTGCTGGCGGCACACTCACTATCGACCAAGAGCTTATCTATGGTGATGCCTACATGCGCATCATCAGAAGTAGCCAGCCTATCGTAAACGACCCAGTTCTAAATCTATATATTGATACTCTTGGCCATCGTCTGGTCGCGAACGCAAATGATGTAAAGACACCTTTCCAGTTCTTTATGATCCGTGACCGCAACATCAACGCCTTTGCTTTCTTTGGTGGTTATGTTGCTTTGCACTCAGGTCTATTCCTGCATGCACAATCTGAAAGTGAATTAGCTTCTGTATTAGCGCACGAAATCGCGCACGTAACCCAACGTCACTTAGCGCGTAGTATGGAAGACCAAGCGCGCCGCTCTCCAGCAACCATTGCAGCGCTAGCAGCCTCTGTATTACTGGCAATTGCAGCTCCTGAAGCCGGCATTGCAGCCCTAACGGCAACGACTGCGGGTAATATGCAAAGCCAAATCAACTACACCCGTAGTAATGAAAAAGAAGCCGACCGCTTTGGTATCAACACGCTAGCAAAAGCTGGGTTTGATGTGAATGCGATGCCACGTTTCTTTGGCCGTTTAGCTGATGAATATCGCTATGCGAGCACACCACCGCCAATGCTACTGACTCACCCATTACCAGAAGACCGAATTACCGATTCACGTGCTCGTGCTCGTAGTTACCCGCCACTGAAACTGGCTCCCTCTCTGGACTACCACCTAGCAAGAGCCCGCATTGTTGCGCGCTATGCTGGCATTAATAATGATGCTGCTCTTGATTGGTTTGAGCGTCAGCTAAAGAAAGCCCCTAAAGCTTTGGTTCCGTCATTAGAATATGGCCAAGCACTGGTTTACCTAGACTCTAAAAAATTAGACAAAGCAGAGCCCATCCTGAACAAGCTGATTAACAGCGATCCAACCAACCTGTTTTATCTAGATGCTATTTCGGATCTGCACATCGAGAAGAAGCAGCCTGAGATTGCGATTAAAGAACTTAAATCGGCACTGGTTCGTCAACCAAACAACCCGGTTCTGACCATTAACTACGCCAACGCACTGATTGAAAATGAAGATCTTCAAGAAGCGGTTCGCGTATTGCAGCGTTACACGCACGATAACCCGAATGACACCAATGGCTGGCACTTACTTTCAAAAGTAAATACGAGCCTTGGTAATAGCGACGAAGAACTGGCTGCTCGTGCAGAAATTTTGGCACTGCAAGCCAACTGGAACAAAGCGATTCAGTACTACACGCAAGCAAGCCAAATCGCAGAATTAGGAAGCCTAAAACAAGCACGCTACGACGCTCGAATTGATCAGCTAATGATTCAACGAGAGCGCTTCTTGTCGCTACAATAGAGTGTTTACTGGTAACGCTCGTTGCCAGTATAAAAAGAAAGCTCAACGTTACACAAAAAAAAGAAGTCACCTATGGTGGCTTCAGCTAAACAATTAAATCAAAAATAATAATGAGGAAGAACCATGTCTGTCGTGATTTATCATAACCCACGCTGCTCAAAGAGCCGTCAAACTCTAGAAGTGCTTCAGGAAAACGGCGTACAGCCAGAGGTAATCAAATACCTAGAGACTCCGTTAACAGTTGAACAGCTGAAAGTACTGTTCACTCAGCTTGGTTTTGACAGTGTTCGCGACATGATGCGCACCAAAGAAGCGGACTACAAAGAAGCAAACCTTGGCGATGCTTCAGTTACTGATGAAGATCTTTTCGCCGCGATGGCAACCAATCCAAAACTGTTTGAGCGCCCAGTCGTTGTCGCGAACAACAAAGCAAAAATTGGTCGTCCACCAGAGCAAGTGCTAGAGATTCTGTAATCCAATATGAGCATTAACATTCTTGTTCTTTATTACAGTCGCCACGGCAACACACAAGCTCTAGCAAGGCAGATTGCACGAGGGGTTGAGTCTATCCCAAACTGTGAAGCTATGCTAAGGACGGTGAACGACGTGTACACAGTAGAAGAGCAGCCTGATTCGCGTTATCAACCAACCGATCCTATTGCCTCGTTACAAGAACTTCGATCTTGTGATGGTTTGGCGCTAGGCAGTCCGGTTTGGTTTGGTAACATGGCCGGGCCAATGAAGCACTTTTGGGATAGCACGACATCAATGTGGATCAATGGTGATCTCATCGATAAGCCAGGTTGTGTATTTACCTCTTCTTCATCATTGCATGGTGGTCAAGAGACAACACAACAAAGCATGATGTTGCCCCTGCTTCATCACGGCATGTTAGTCGTGGGCATCCCCTACTCAGAACCGGCGCTGCACACCACTCAAACTGGTGGTACGCCTTATGGTGCAAGCAGTACTGGAGAGAGCGCTTCACTTAGCAAAGAAGAGATTGAGTTGGCGCAAAACCTAGGTAAACGCCTAGCGCGCATCGCAATAAATCAGAAGGGAATTTCTCAATGATGTATATGCCAGAGAAGGCTATGTCTCCCAAAACCAAGCTATTTCGCTACCTTGCTTTAGCGGGCAACTTGTCGCTTTTATTCTGGGTGGTGGCTTGGCAGATGACGCTTTCACCGCACCCTCATCTCAGTAATGTCACACTGGCGATTGCTTGGGCTATCCCGCTGTTATTGCCATTACCGGGCATTTTAGCAGGAAAACCTTATACGCACGCATGGGCAAATTTCGTCTTGATGCTCTATTTCCTACACGCATTAACTATCTTGTATGTAGACGATGGTGAACGTTTATTAGCGGCTGTAGAACTGCTTCTGACGACTCTAGGTTTCGCGGGCAATATCTTATTTACTCGCTTTAGAGCCAAAGAGTTAGGCATCAAGTTGAAGCGTCTTTCTGAAGTAGAAAAGAGAGAAAAAGCTAAGTTCGAGCAATAATATTGAGCCCATGCTTTTAAACTGGTTCATCGCGGATTAGCGGGAACTAAAAACAAAAACGGTAGTAAGTGATATGG
>NZ_JBFSUL010000086.1:0-15032 GCF_041467395.1 Vibrio sp. 10N.247.310.98
ACAACGGTATGCTAAGAACAAAAATGCCGTTCACTCTTAAGTGAACGGCATTAACCCAGTGGGTGCCTTTTTTGATCGCGTTGAATCTGCTATCAGAGCCCTGCTATATACAGGAATTACTCGACTTGGTGAATACTCTCTTGAATAGTCAGACGGACTTCTGGGTAAAGCATCGAGTAAAGAAGCTTAGCGAATTGCTGAGTCTTCTCTAAATCGCAGTTGCCGTCGTTATCTAGGTACTGTTGCTGCTTCAACGTTGCGAACATAGAAGCAAACACGCCTTTATCGAAGAATTCGGGAGCATTGATACCATGCAATCGACCAAGTCGCTGTGCGATGTCTTGGCTTTTCTGCTCAAGGTCAGATTTGTCCAGTTCCGGATTCTCTGCCAGCAAGTTTAGAGCAATAGAGTAGCGCTGTAGAGTTTCTGAAATCGTACGGCCTAACAGCATAAGAGCTTGGCTGTTCGATTGGTTGATCGTCACTTCATTGTCAGACACAACAATCATGCCCTGGCTAACAAGTTCATCAATGATGTTTGATACTACGCCTTCAAGCTGTGATTCGTCGTAGCTTAAGAACAGCTCTTTCTTTAAGAACGGGTAAATTGCTGCAACATTCTTTTGAATCGCTTCAATCGATAAACCGCGCTGACGAATAGTCATCTGTGCAATTAACGATGGCAGAGCAAACAAGTGAATGATGTTGTTTCGGTAGTAGGTCATCAGAATTGACTGGTGACGGTCTAGCGAAATGATGTCGCCCATTGAGTCTGATTCAATCAAGAACTTGTTCAGTGATTCAGCATGTTTTACTAAATCTTCAGCGCTGTCTTTTGGCACAGTGAACGTTGCCGAATATGGAACATTCTTAAGCAGAGACAGGTAGCAATTAATCTGAGAAACCAAAGAGTCACGAGACAATGCGCGCTGTCTTGAAGCCAATAGTGCCGTTGCACAAAGGGTCAGGGCATTGGTCGCTGCCGCATCGTTAATGTGCGTCATCATTTTGGTCGCCAAGTCATTAACCACCGGGTTCATCCATTGTGGTTTGCTAGTGCCCATTGGGTCGATGTCTTTGGTCCACTCAGGTGAGTGTTCATTCAGGTATTGGTTCAGTTGAATTGGCTCACCGAAGTTCACGTAGCCTTTACCAAAGTTACGCAGCTTACGAATGGTACGAATCACTAAGCTCGCGTTTTCTTTCTCTTTACGCTTACCACGAAGTTCTTTTGCGTAAGTCGCCACTTCCATCACGTGCTCGTAGCCGATGTACACAGGAACCAAAGTCACCGGGCGATTCATGCCGCGCAGCATCGCTTGAATAGTCATCGCCAACATGCCGGTCTTCGCTTGCAATAAACGACCTGTACGAGAACGACCACCTTCACTGAAGTACTCTACTGAGTAACCTTTAGCGAACAACTCCGCTAGGTATTCACGGAAAATCGTCGAGTACAGCTTGTTGCCTTTGAAGCTACGACGAATAAAGAACGCACCACCATGACGGAAAATAGGACCGGCAGGGAAGAAGTTCAGGTTGATACCCGCAGCGATGTGCGGAGGCACCATGCCTTCGTGGTAAAGCACATAAGAAAGCAGTAAGTAGTCCATGTGGCTACGGTGACAAGGCACGTAAACAATCTCGTGACCATCTTGAGCCAACTTACGAACCGTTGAAGCGTTGCTGATATGCAGGCCTTGGTACAACTTATTCCACAGCCAACCAAGAATCTTCTCACCACGCTTGATCAGCGAGTAAGAGAAGTTCGCAGCAATCTCGTCCATGATGTCTTGAGCTTCTTTGCTCGCTTTCTCGATCGAGATGTTCTTTGCTTGTGCTTCGTCTTCAATCGCTTTTTTGATCGCTTCTGATTTTAACAGGCGATCAAACAGAGCTTGGCGGCTTGGCAGGTTAGGGCCTGATGCTGCAAGCTTTTGGCGAGAGAAGTGAATACGTGCCACGCGCGCCAGTTTGTGCGCGATGGTGCTGTCGGTGCCGTGTGAGTTAGCCATGTAGCGTAGAGAAACCACTGGGCTGAAACGAACCAGACAGTCACGACCGGCTAGCAATACAGCTTTTGATTTCTCTAAGCCGTTCATTGCCTGTAGGTAAGGCTTCTGGTTATTCTCTTTACCAGGTTTGCGCCCCCACAAAACGGTAGCAGGGATAACTTGAACATCGAGTTCAGAGTCGTCGGCGTGCAGTGAAAGCAATTCAGAGAACACTTCAATTGAAGAGCTTGGTACATAATCATCGTCTTGCAGCAGAGTTTTGCGAGAAGAGATGAAAACGTAGCGTTGCAGTGATTTGCCGTTGATTTCAAGCTTGCTCAACGGATCAGGTAGGCCTAATTCAAGTGCATGTTTTTGCAATGTAAGAATGTCGACACTTGAGCGAAACGGTAAGGCGTATACAATCGGTTTGCTCAAATCAATGTTCAAATCCTCAACAGGGTTTGAAGGAATTGATGTGCCCTTTACCAATACGGATAAAGGTAGCTTCATTAATGAACGTGAAAAAGATTGTCCAGAAGACATATAGGTTCACTGCCTCAATAGTTATTTCAATGTGCTGAAGCGTATCTCTATTTCTCTGATAAAAAGGATAAATCCTATGAGTGAAATAGGGATAAGCCTAGGCGTAAATTTAATCGATGCAAGAATACCAGAAACTGGTCTAACCTTTTAATGGAAATAGTCATATTGCCGTTAAGTTTGTGGAAAATCATTCATCGACTGATTGAGTATAGGGTTAAAAATGACCAAAAAATCAAACACCGGATTCAAACGCATCATCAAAGCAGCAGGCTTTTCATGGCAAGGCATTACGAGTTCGTTTAAAAATGAGGCTGCATTTCGACAGGAAGTGTTCATGGCGGTCGTGCTTATTCCGTTGGCATTTTACCTAGATGTAAGCCAAGTTGAACGAATCTTAATGATCTCATCGGTGGTATTGGTGATGGTTGTCGAGCTAATCAATACCGCGATTGAAGCGGTTGTCGACCGAATCGGCAGTGAACATCATGAGCTTTCTGGGATGGCTAAAGATGTCGGTTCGGCAGCAGTTTTCATCTGTTTGGCACTCGCAGGTTATGTGTGGCTAGAGATCCTGTTTTTGTAATTTGCTAAAAATGAACTAAAAACAAGCAATTGCTTTGCTTTTGTTCAGTTACTGGATATACTCACAGTCAACTGTATAAAAAGACAGGTGAATCATGAAGCCGTTAACGCCCCGCCAGCAACAAGTCTTTGACCTTATCAAAGGTAAGATCGAAGATTCCGGTATGCCACCGACACGTGCAGAAATCGCGCGTGAACTAGGCTTCCGTTCTGCTAATGCTGCAGAAGAACATTTGAAAGCTCTTGCTCGTAAAGAAGCGATTGAGATTATCCCGGGTGCGTCTCGCGGTATTCGTATTTTGCTTGAAGATGCAGCAAACGAAGAGCAAGGTTTACCATTAATCGGTCAGGTTGCCGCTGGTGAGCCTATCTTGGCTCAAGAGCATGTAGAAATGCATTACCAAGTTGATCCAGGCATGTTTAAACCACAAGCTGACTTCTTACTTCGTGTAAATGGCGAAAGTATGAAAGACATCGGTATTATGGATGGTGATTTATTAGCTGTTCATAAAACACAAGATGTACGCGATGGTCAGGTTGTAGTGGCTCGTGTCGATGATGATGTAACGGTAAAACGCCTAGAACGTAAAGGTTCAACGGTTCTGTTACATGCTGAAAATGAAGAGTTTTCTCCAATCCATGTCGATCTAGAATCTCAACACTTGTCTATTGAAGGGCTTGCGGTTGGTATTATTCGCAACACCGACTGGATGTAGTCAGTACAAACAGCTTATTGATATTTATTCTCAATAACTTGTCATTGTAATTGATATTCATTATCATCTTCTTTGTCGAGATACAAGGAAGATGATGATGCCAAACCCAACCAAACCTCAAATGAAGCCGCTTACTCGTAAGCCGCGCTCCTCTGTTCAAAAGGCTTCTTCTGAACAAGGGTCTGCACATCAAGAATTCCAAGTTCCGACGAACCTCGTTCAGCATCTTTGGTTTCGTAGCCGTGAAAGCCTAGCTGATGATGGTCTCGTTTATGATCCTATCGCAGCTCAAGCCTGCAAGCGTTGCCAGCTCGCACCAGAATGTCTTACCGGTGAACTCGACCAACAGCAACTCCTTTACGCGACACTGACTCAACTTTGTGATTCTCAAGTTCAACAGTTTTTATCTCATAACCCAGATGCTTGGATTATTAACGTGGGAGCAGGGCTCGATACCCGTTTCTACCGTTTAGATAATGGCCGCTGTCATTGGGTTGAGTTAGATGTAACCGAGAATCTGCTTTGGCGACAACGCTTGTTCCACAAAAATGAACGCTATCGCTTAGAGTGTGGCTCTGTCGATGACCTAACTTGGTTGGATGAACTTAATATTCCAGAACAAGCCTCGGTGATGGTGGTGTGTGAACATGCTTTGCTGGATTGTAATGAACAACAGACCGCGAACTTCATTCAGTCTTTGAGCCGCTACTTTACTCATGCACATGCGTGTTTAGTCTTAGCTGGAGATAAAAGCTCAAGTACGTTGGGACAAAAGCTTGGTTCAGGAAAGTATGCTCATGGGTTGTCTTCACCAATAGACAGCGTTCTTAATTGGCTGCCATGGGCACAATGGGTAAAAGCGTTTTCTCCCCTAGACCAACAATGCAATCGTTGGAAATTGTGGCAGCGGCTTCTTTGTAAGATCTCTCAGGTCAAAAAGCGTTTAACGCCGCAGTTAGTGCTCGTTAAGTGGTAACCCTAGTGGTTCTGTATTTCGAGTAACTGAGTACATAGCCGGTATAAGTAAAATTCCACAACATAGTGAAAGCCCACCCACTAGGTTAAACTATCGCCTCTAATCTAAGAGGTGATCGTGAAGCTATTTAATCCCCAAACTATTTTTCAAACGCTATCCAATCAGGCGATGCACAAAAAAGTGCTGCTGCTCGCGATCCCGATGGTTCTCTCTAATATTACTGTTCCACTGCTGGGCTTAGTCGATGCGGCGGTTATCGGTCACCTCGAGCACTCTTGGTATTTAGGTGGTGTGGCGCTGGGCGGCACAATGATCAGCGTGACCTTTTGGTTGCTTGGTTTCCTGCGCATGTCGACAACAGGGCTAGCCGCACAATCTTATGGTGCGAATGATGGCAAGCAACTTGGTTTAGTCTTTGTGCAGGGCGTGACCATGGCCTTAGGGTTTGCTGGTGTCTTTTTGCTTTTACACAGTCTAGTCGCCGATTTAGTTTTCTCATTGAGTAGCGCCAGTGATCAAGTTAAGCACTATGGTCAGCAATATTTCTCAATCCGCGCTTGGAGTGCGCCTGCTGCGCTAACTAACTTTGTGATTCTAGGTTGGTTACTCGGGACTCAAAATGCCAAAGCGCCCATGTGGATGGTGATCATCACCAATATCACCAATATCGTTTTGGATATTGTTTTTGTTATCGGCTTAGGATGGCAAGTGGAAGGTGCAGCATTGGCATCTGTAATGGCTGATTATGCCGGTCTAACATTTGGCTTGATTTGTGTTTACCGAATCTGGGCGAAGAAGCAGTTACCATCGCCATGGGATCTGCTTAAGAAAACCAGCCAAGGTTTGAGTCGTTTCGTGAAATTGAATCGCGATATCTTTCTTCGTTCATTGTATCTACAAGCGACTTTCACTTTCATGACTTTCCAAGGTGCAAGCTTTGGCGATGATGTTGTTGCGGCCAATGCAGTGTTGATGAGTTTCTTGATGATCATCTCTTATGGGATGGATGGCTTTGCCTACGCAATGGAAGCGATGGTCGGTAAGGCGATAGGCGCGAAAGACAAAGATGAACTGAACCAGTCATTGATTGGTACTTTCTTCTGGAGCTTTAATATTTGTTTGGTACTGACCATAGCGTTCGCACTCGCTGGCTCGAGTTTGATTAATATGATCACTACCATTCCTGACGTGAAGAACCAAGCCGAGGTGTATTTACCGTGGTTAGTCGCAATGCCATTGGTGTCTATGTGGTGCTTCTTGTTGGATGGTATTTTTGTTGGAGCAACCAAGGGCAAGGATATGCGCAATAGTATGTTTGTTGCGACCTGTAGTTTCTTCGCGATTTTCTATTTAGCATCAGGTTTAGAGAACCATGCACTGTGGTTAGCGATGCTGAGCTTTATGGCAATGCGCGGAATTGGTCTTGGTGTGTTGTTTGTTTCTCAGTGGAAGAAAGGGGAGTTTCTCGCTTAGCTCTGAGGGCTCTGTTTGTGGAGAGTAAATGAGGCTGTACAGGTAAAGGGGTATTTAGAACATCATGATCTAATTACTATCAATGCCTTAATATTCAGTGTTTTAAATAAAAACAGCAAGCGCGTGGCTTGCTGTTTATGTATTTGGCCTATGGGTGGTCAAATACTCATATTGGTTCTTTATCTAGAATAAACGGTTAAGCCCGTTGAGTGCTGCAACACGATAAGCTTCCGCCATCGTTGGATAGTTAAAGGTTGTATTCACAAAGTACTCGATGGTATTTGCTTCACCTTTCTGTTCCATGATCGCTTGTCCGATATGGATGATTTCAGCGGCACGCTCACCAAACACGTGGATACCTAAAATCTCTTTGGTTTCGCGATGGAACAGAATCTTCAAGCTACCAATGTCTTTACCCGCAATTTGAGCACGAGCTAGGTGTTTGAATGAAGAACGTCCTACTTCATACGGTACTTTAGCTGCGGTAAGTTCTTGCTCGGTTTTACCAACAGAACTGATCTCCGGGATGGTGTAGATGCCGGTTGGAATGTCTTCGATAAGGTGGCGTTCAGCTTCACCTTTCACAATTGCTTGAGCCACAAATCGACCTTGGTCATAAGCCGCGCTTGCTAGGCTAGGGTAGCCAATCACATCACCGACAGCGTAAACATGGTCAACATTGGTTTGGTAATTGGTATTTACTGAGACTTGCCCACGCGAGTCCGCTTCTAAGCCAACAGCACCAAGGTTCAGTTTATCGGTATTACCCGTTCGGCCATTGGCATACAGTAGGCAATCAGCGCGCATCTTTTTACCTGACTCTAGGTGAATGATCACGCCATCATCAGTGCCTTCAATTTTCTCAAAGGTTTCATCGTTGCGAATCACGACACCGCTGTTCCAGAAGTGATAAGAAAGTGCATCTGAGGTTTCATTGTCTAGGAATGACAACAGACGGTCACGAGTATTGATAAGATCGGTTTTTACACCCAAACCGCGGAAAATCGACGCGTATTCACAACCAATAACGCCAGCACCATAGATGATGATGTGTTGCGGGTCGTGTTTAAGAGAAAGAATCGAGTCACTGTCGTAGATACGTTCATGCAGGAAGTCGACGTTATCTGGTTGGTAAGGGCGAGAGCCTGTCGCGATAACAAATTTGTCTGCACTGTAATGTTCTTCAGTGCCATCGCTTTGCATTACCGAGACAGTGTTGGTATCGATAAAACGTGCAGTACCAAAGACCAACGTGCACTGGTTGCGGTCGTAGAAGCCTTGGCGTAATCGAGTCTGCTTGTCGATAACCGATTTGGCATGCCCCAAAATGTTAGAAAACGTTGAGTGTATGCTTTTGTTGTTCTGACAAAACAGCGGATTACTGTTGAATTCGATAATACGACTTACGGCATGACGCAGTGCCTTTGAAGGAATGGTTCCCCAGTGAGTACAACCACCACCAACGCTGCTCTCTTTCTCAATGATTGCAACGTTCAACCCGGCTTTGGTTAATCCCATCGCTGCCCCTTCTCCTCCGGGGCCACTACCAATTACGATTACATCAAAGTGGTTGGAGTGCGGCATAGATATCTTCCTTGTTATATTTGAGTAACATTGCTTTAGCGAGATTTTAACTGATTCTGTTCTTGGGTACATGAAAAGGGCATCAGAGAGTCGGTGGGATCACGCAGTGTTATCGAAAAAATAATATTTGGTATGTCGTATGTCTCCAAATGACAGTGTGGATATTGAAATTTTTTCTTCGAACGTATTTACTTCGGTACGTGAACAAAGAGGTATGTTTAGTGTCTTATATAACCAGAGTGCCTTATATAAATAAGTGATTCGCGTTATATTGAATAGAGTATTAGACATGCCTGTTTAGGCTGTAAAAGAAGAAATTGATAAAGTATGAAACCAATGGGCATTCGCGCACAGCAAAAAGAAAAAACTCGTCGCAGCTTAATCGATGCAGCATTTAGCCAACTCAGCGCCGATCGTAGTTTTTCCAATCTAAGCTTGAGAGAAGTCGCTCGTGAGGCTGGAATAGCACCGACTTCCTTTTATCGTCACTTCAAAGACATGGATGAGCTTGGCTTAACCATGGTTGATGAAGGTGGCTTACTGCTGCGCCAGTTAATGCGTCAAGCTAGGCAACGCATAGTAAAAGAAGGCAGTGTGATTCGTACATCGGTTGAAACCTTTATGGAATTCATTGAAAGCAGCCCTAACGTATTCAGACTGTTATTGCGAGAGCGCTCAGGAACTTCATTTGAGTTTCGTGCAGCGGTAGCTCGTGAGATACAGCACTTCTCTGCTGAGTTAACCGAATATTTGATAACGACTGGCATGACAAGGGACGAAGCTTTCACTCAAGCGGAAGCCTCGGTTATCTTAGTCTTCAACTCAGGGGCAGAAGCATTAGATTTAGATCGACGTCAGCGAGATGAATTGGCTGAACGCTTGATCATGCAATTGCGAATGATGGCCAAAGGAGCTTTTTGGTATCGTAAAGAACGTGAACGTAACCGATTAAAAGGCGGGATTGAATAATGTCGAATGAAAATAATACTGTAAACCGTGGTTCTGAAAGAAAAACACTCGTACTTGCTGTTGTAGCCGGTGTGTGTGGTGATGCATTGTTATCTTGGGTAACAATGAGCGAAGTGGGCTTCTCTATTTTCCCGCTTATCGCTTTAGTTTTGGCTGTACAAGCGCTTTACCAAGAGTACCTAACTAACCCAGTATCTGAAGATATCCCACTAGTAGGTTTAGCTTGTTTCTTCGTGGGTGCATTTGGCCACTCGGCTTTTGTGAAGGCACAACACCCTGATGCTGGCTCAAACTTCTTTGCGATTATTGTCGCGATGTTGCTTCTTGCATGGGTAGGTAAGAAACTCGGCTTTATCGGCAAAACTGCTTAAGCTGATTTAGAAATTAAAAAAACGAGCCAATGGGCTCGTTTTTTTGTATCTGCTGTTTGGCTTAGACCTGAAAGCGATACTTACGTTTTACGCTCTAGGAATACGCCAGCTTCCATGTGGTGCGTGTAAGGGAACTGGTCAAACAGAGCAAAACGAGTGATGTCGTGCGTTTCGCTTAGGATGTCTAGGTTCTCTTTCAATGTTTCAGGGTTACAAGAGATGTACATGATACGCTCGTAGCCTTGAACCATCTTACAAGTATCAACATCCATACCTGAACGCGGTGGATCAACAAAGATAGTGTTGCAGTTGTAGCTCTTAAGATCGATGTTCGCTTGCTGTAGACGACGGAACTCACGCTTGCCTTCCATTGCTACAGTAAAATCTTCTGCAGACATACGGATGATCTGAACATTTTCAATGTTGTTCGCAGCGATGTTGTATTGCGCAGATTCTACTGACGGTTTCGCCAGTTCAGTTGCCAGTACACGCTCGAAGTTTTGTGCTAGCGCTAATGAGAAGTTACCGTTACCACAGTAAAGCTCAAGTAAGTCGCCTTTGCTGTCTTGAGTACAATCGACAGCCCATTCCAACATTTTCTCTGCTACTTTGCCGTTTGGTTGAGTAAAGCTGTTTTCTACTTGTTGGTAGATGTAGCTGTCACCATTCACGTCTAGCTTTTCAATGACGTAGTCGCGGTCTAGTACGATTTTCATCTTACGCGCACGGCCAATCAGGTTTAGATTGAAACCTTCATCGTTTAATTGCTGTTTAAGTGCTTTAGCATCTTGAATCCACTGTTCACCCAATTGACGGTGGTAAAGCAGTGACACCAAAATTTCGCCGCTTAGTGTAGATAGGAAGTCTACTTGGAATAGCTTGTGGCGTAGAGAATGGTTGTCCTTCATTGCATCGACTAACAAAGGCATCAAGTCATTGATAAGACGACTAGCAGCAGGGAACTGGTCTACACGATATTTTTCTTTGGTCTCTTGATTGAACATGACGTAATACATATCGTCACCTTCATGCCACACGCGGAACTCAGCACGCATGCGGTAGTGTTGTTCTGGAGATTCATACACTTCCAGCTCAGGCACATTATATTCTGAGAACATTTCAGTAAGACGCTCAGTCTTTTCTGCCAGTTGTTCTTGGTAGCGTTGCGGGTTTACATCTAAATTCGCCATTGTTATGCCTTTTGCTGTCGTGCTTTTAAATCAAGAGCGCAGATTTTATTCAATCACAGGCGCTTGTCCAGTGTTGAGAGCCAATCAGTGTAAATAGGCCATGAAAACTATAGCTTATAACTATCTTAGACTAGACAAATGATTCAGAGGTCAATACTATCTTCGGCAAGCTGGTGCCATTTAGATGTATAGATGGCTGAAGAGGGAATCTGGTGTGAATCCAGAACTGACGCGCAGCGGTAAAAGAGAACAAGTATTCACAAGACACTGCAAATAGCTTTTTGTGGGAAGTCGAATATAAGGTAACCAAAAGGTTGTGCTCTTGAGTCCGAATACCTGCCAGTAGCTAAACCATAAGATGTGGTTTGGTAGGAATTTACGCGATTTAGGATAACAACATGAACAAATCCCTTTTAGCGATAGCTGTAGCATCGCTGCTTTCACCTATCTCCAATTTACACGCCCAAGAAGCCTCTGCCGACGAAACCATGGTGGTTACGGCTAACCGTTTTGAGCAAAGCACGAAAAGTGTTGTCGCTCAAGTTGAAGTAGTAACACGCCAAGATATCGATCGAATTCAAGCTAAGTCTCTAACAGATGTGTTTAGACGATTGACGGGTATTCAGGTTTCACAAAATGGAGGCCGAGGACAGCAAGCTTCGATCTTTGTTCGTGGTGCTAATTCTGATCAAGTGCTTGTTCTCATTGATGGTATTCGTTTTGCGCGAGCTGCAAAGGGTGGTGTCGATTTTAGCCAGTTACCAATTACATTCGTTGACCGAGTGGAATACGTTCGAGGAGCTCGTGCCGCTATGTATGGCTCAGAAGCTATCGGCGGTGTTATCAACATTATTACTGTTGCAAACTCTGACAATGAAAAAACGGCAGTTAGTGCAGGTTTAGGAAGCTTAGATTACCAAGAGCTGAGCTTTGTTAGTGGTACTAAGGTCGGTGAAAATGGTCACTTGAACGTATCTGTTGGTTACGATTCCGATGAGGGATACAACGTTCATCCATTACCAGGTGTTAATGATGGTGATCGCCATGGTTTTGAATCACGCAATGCTCTAATTGGTTATGTTCATAATTTTGATCAGCAATGGAGTGGCTTCGCGAATTTCCGTATGTTTGAAACCATTTCTCAGTACGATGGTTCATTTGGTACAGACCATTCTTACAAAGAAGCTGAAGTTCAAAATTCGACCTTTGCTACTGGTGTTAAATATAGTGGCAGTGAACTTAAGTCTGATTTCTTAGTTAACTATCAGAATCAAGATAACTGGAACTACGAACAGTCTTTAGGCAAGAACTCAGCGTCAGCAACATCTGATGAGCTTGAACAGCTAAATGTTCAATGGGTGAATTCATACAAACTAACGTCGTCACTGACTCTTAGTGGTGGTGTAGATTGGCGTGATGAGGCTTATATTGTTAAGCCTTCGAATACTGAATACGACAGAACGAATGTTGCGTACTTCGCTGCATTAAACGCAGATGCGGATAAAGTGTTCGGAGAACTGAGTCTTCGTGTTGATGACAATGAGCAGTTTGGTACAGAAACTACTTACAACACAGGGTTAGGCTATCGTTATGCTGAGTGGCTTGTTGTAAAAGCAGCTTATGGCACATCCTTCAAAGCACCTAACTTGTATCAACTATATAGCTACTACGGTAATGCACAGTTAGAAGCTGAAAAGGCAGATTCATTTGAACTGACTTTTGGTGGCTTAATCAAGGATGTTGATTGGTCGATTACTGGCTATGACACGAACGTCGAAGACTTAATTGATTACAACTACGCGACAAGTAAGTACTACAATACCGATGGCGAAAGCCAACTACGTGGTGTGGAAATGGTCGTTGGATTTGATACTAGCTTTATTAACCACCAAGTGAGCGCTAATTTCCAAGACCCAGAAGATCAATCTGGTGAGCAACTGATACGCCGAGCTAAGAAGATTTACAAGTATAATGCAGTGGCTAGTTTCGATGATGTTGATGTTTCATTAGGTTTCCAATATGTAGGTGAGAGACCGGACTTCTCTGAAGATCTCGCAGCGTATAGCTTGTTTGATGTTTCAGTGAACTACTATGCGAATGAAAACCTTACTTTAAATGGTCGAGTGGATAACTTAACTGACGAAGAGTACGAGACTGCTGGTGGATACCCATCACCAGAGCGTACATATTACGTGAATGCTACTTACCAATTCTAATTATCACCTAAACCGCCTTCGGGCGGTTTTTTCTTATTGGGTATATCAATGAAAAAGAAAGTCGTCATAAGTTGGTCGTCAGGCAAAGACTCTACATTAACCCTAGAACGTCTACTTGAAAGCACCGAGTATGAAGTTGTTGCTCTCTATACTACGTATGTTGGAGATGAGGTTCCTTTCCAAGTCACGCCAATCGAGGTTGTCAAAATGCAGGCAACATTGATCGGCTTGCCATTAATAACTATTGAGCTGCCGGAAGTCTTCCCAAGTAACGAGATCTATCAAAGTACGATTGTTACGGCGCTTAAAGGGTCGGGTTTATCAATTGATGCCGTGGCATTCGGCGATATGTTTTGCAATGGTATTGCTGATTACCGAAGAAGTTATATAGAACCTGCGGGTTGGGAGCTTGTATTTCCTCTACTGGGAGAGAGTAGCCAAGCGCTGGCTCAAGAAATCATAAATAGAGGAATCGAAACCTTTCTCGTCACAGTTGATAGCGATGCATTAGACATGAGCTATTGCGGGAAAGAATACACGCCTGAACTAATAGACAGTTTGCCAAGTCACGTCGACCCATGTGGAGAAGATGGTGAGTTCCATACCTTAGTCACGTCAGCGCCATGCTTTAAAGGTAAGCTTAAGATAGAGCTAGAAAATGTAGAGCAGGGTGAGCGCTTTGGGCATCAACGCTACCGAGCTTGCATTATGTAGAGTGATGATTGGCGAAAACTAGGTGAAGGGGTATCATTGCTGCGGAACTTATTACAGGTAATGGTTGTGTCGGAAAGCATACAAAAAAACATATTGGTCTTTGATTCTGGAGTTGGCGGTCTGTCTGTATATAAAGAGATAAGCCAGTTACTACCCAATCACAACTATATCTATGTATTCGATAACGAGGCTTACCCTTATGGTGAGCTCGATCAGCAAGTCCTCATTCAGCGAGTCCAAAGTATCGTCGCCAGTTTTGTGGCGAGTCACGCTATTGATATCGTGGTGATAGCTTGTAATACGGCCAGTACGATAGTCCTGCCGACACTTCGCGCTAATAACCTTATCCCTATTGTCGGCGTAGTCCCGGCAATCAAACCTGCTTCGTTACTGGCTAATAAAGCGGTTGGCCTTATTGCGACTCCCGCGACGATTACTCGTGAATACACACACGAGCTCATCAAAAACTTCTCGAGTAATAAAAGAGTAGAGCTGTTGGGTTCTACTCGGCTGGTGGATATGGCCGAAGATAAACTCAGAGGCGAGGAGATTAGCCTTGAAGAGTTACAGCAAATCCTTCAGCCGATGATCAACACAATTGATGTGGCTGTATTAGGATGTACTCATTTCCCATTGATCAAATCAGAGATTCAACAAGTACTAGGTGAAAGTGTAGTGCTGATAGATTCTGGTAAAGCGATAGCTAAGCGGGTTCAAGATTTGTTGGGTTTGGAAAGCGTTAATAAAGAAGGGGGAGTACGTGAAGTTTTTTGTAGTGCACTTCCTAAAAAAGAAAGTGCACTAAATAGTATGTTAAAGCAGTTAGGGTTTAGCTCAGTTCAGATTCGTCCGCTTCAGGATGTTTAGGATCATTTGCAACACGTACTTTTAAAGTGCGTTGCATGTAATCTTTATCGTTAAGTGCAGAGATTGCATGATTCACATCATTACTTGCCATAACAACAAATCCAAAGCCTCTTCTTTTACCAGTACGTTTGTCTTTCATTAAACGTACTGCAAATACTTCACCATGCTCTGAGAATAATTCACGTACATGTGATTCGTTCGCTTTGTATGGAAGGTTACCCACATAAAGTGTTTTGGTTGAAGCCTTAGGTTCTGAATCTGATTTTGAGTCGGTGCTTGAAAAGTTAACAACAAAAGCGGAAGCCAAGACACCAAGGATAAAGGTAATTGCAGGCGATATATCTACCTGAGAGAAAACAATGCCGCCTAATACAGCCAGTGCGACAATTAACAACATCGATTTTTTTGAGTTCATATCGGAATACTACATATTAATAAACGAAATAGACGCATCTACCATTAACAAAATAGACACATGAATCTTACGTTCATGGCTTCCATTTTTCCAATGTATTGCTGTGATACGTCTCAAATGTTTAGTTTTTATTCGAAAAATGCGGATCTGGTGGCTTTTTAGGCGAACAAAACTTTTATTTCAAAAAGCCCTTGTGCTCCATCTCAATCTCTCTATAATGCCGCCTCACCGACACGGAGTGAGACGAAAGTCACACAGCGAAATCGGTAGAGAAAAAGAGTTTGAAAATAACCCTTGACTCTCAAAGTGGTGCAGGTATAGTACGCACCCCTAGCGACTGAGATGTGAATCACAAAACGCTAGCGCTCTTTAACAATTTAAACCTATCAATCTGTGTGGGCACTCGTTGATGAATATCA
>NZ_JBFSUL010000087.1:0-14976 GCF_041467395.1 Vibrio sp. 10N.247.310.98
CTAACGACAAAGTCATTTGGTAGTTAAGGTACGACAGAATCGCTTGGTGATCACAGCAAAAATGAGTAGTGACATAACTCATTTTTGCCCCATTATTAGATAGACCTTTTACTCGTTCATATCCTGTTAATGGTTTTTTTCCTTACTAAAAGTTATCTATTCTTATAGCTCTCTTAGCGTATCCGCCCCATGAACCCACGGGGCGATTTGTCAGTGTTTGAAGTTCCACTCGTAGAAGATTTAACACTGTATAGACGAGTGTTCATACCATCTGTGACATTATGTTCTGGAGAACCCAAAAGTACTTTTTATACCTTCAATAAAAGGACTTAAACCCTTAGGGAAGCCTTTCGGTGCAAGATGTTCATGATATGTCACAATCAGCTTGTTTTTAGGTCGACTCAAAGCAACATACAGCAGGCGCTGACTCTCATTCGAACGACTCAGACGTTCTTGATTTGACGCAGAATCAGGCACCCACGGAGGGAATGTATCTCCGACCGCATTAGGAACAATCACTGTTTCAAACTCTAGGCCTTTTGCTCTATGGATAGTACTCACAATAAGGCGGTGTTTTTTGTCATCAATCAGGTCAACTTCTTTTAATGTGAATAGTTTGGCAATCGATGGATTCGAGTCATCAACTAAGTTGTTGAGTAATCCTTGGTATTCGCCACTTTTTTCCAACCAAGGAATAAGCTTATCTCTTGCTTCCGAAGACACGTCTTGAACGTTGTTGTACCAATCCGATTTATCTTGAATGAACATGAGCCATGCATCTAGCGTTTCAGCTAATGAAGTACTATTTCCGATGGTTTGAGGTCCCATTAATTTCTCGATCTCTACCCAATTTTCTCGAAGATCTTCGACTAGTTGAGCCTCTCCATCGATAAGTGAATCAATGTGTGAAAGTTTAGGTGTAATGACGCCCATAAGGTGCTTAAGTAACGATGCGGTCGCTTTCACATCATCTAAAGCATTATGGCTATTAACGCCTTCCAAATCGAAATCTTTAAGAAGACTCTCTAGTTTATAGTTCGCCTGATTTGGGAAATGCTGCTTGGTGAGCAATAACGTATCCATTTGAACATTCTGCTTAAAACGGTGGTATGCATCTATCGTACGATAGTCGTTCAACGCATTACTGTTCATCTTAAGCATTGTTTCATCAAACGTAAGGTTATGCGCGACGACGGCACAGTCTCCAACAAATTCAAAGAAATCAATCAATACTTGGTCTAACTGCTGGCCATTAGCAACTTGGGTTGCTTCTATCTTATGAACTTTTTGGCTTTGTTCAAATTGTGTTTTTAAATCTAAATCTGATTCAATATCCAGGTGTACGTATCTATCAAACTCATCAGTAATGATGCCATTAACTACTTTAACCGCTGCAATTTGTACAATTTTGTCCGACTCAAAGTTTAACCCCGTTGTTTCTGTATCGTAAATGACAACCCCTTGCCCTTTGAATTTCGCGACTAATTCTTTCAAGTTATAAGTATAAGTATTGCTGTTGCTTGTCTTACTAAGGTTGCCACTTTGGAGGATGTCATAAACAGTAACACCATGCTGCTTCAAAGCATTTATAAACTGAATGCACCTGGATTTGGTGAGTTTGCCGTCCCATTTCTTGCTAAATCTATAGGACAAGCGCCACCAGTCTTTATTTGTCGCCACTCCTTGATAAGCTCGAAGGCAGCTCATCCAGTCTTGAATCTCATTTCTCTGCATCAAATCACTTTCACTAACCCTAAAAAAATCGATTTTTTTCAAATTAAGAAAGTTACAATACGATTCCGCTATTTTGTTCGTTGAGCACAATAGTCCGACTTGTCTTGATGAGTTTTTTTCTAGTATTTTCTCGATCATCAGAATGACGTTGTGAATTTCTGCCACATTATCAGGATAACCTAATAGCAATGTCGACTGCTTATCATCAGCGTCACTATTCCCTTTTAGTTCTGGGAGTTGCCAATTGAACTTTCGGTATGCGCTAAGCAGATCGACAATGTTTTTGTCAGAACGGAAGTTATTAATAAGTTCATGGCGTTCATAGTGGGTCGTGCGCTTTTTAAGCTTTTCAGTATCTGCGCCTAAGAAGCTATAAATAGACTGATAAGTATCACCTACACAGAAAATATGGCTGTCTTCATCGCTCATGGCATTGATGATTTCCCACTGTATTGGAGACAGGTCTTGAACTTCATCAATCTGGATGTATTTCTTTTTATCTTTTCTTGCAATGATTTCCTGTAAGCCTATACAAAGAATATCATCAAAGTCATAAGTGCCACTTTGCTTTTTAAGCTCTCTGAAGGCTATAAACACAGACCATATATACTGTGCTAGTTCTTCCTGTGACGGTTCTTCTTTATCAAAATTCAGTGTAGCCTCAGACAATAGTTGCGCCATATTCTTCTCAAGTAGGTCCGAGAACGTACTTATCAATTCAGCATCATCCAGCAATGTCAGTGTCAACATCAAAAGGTAAGAACCAAAGAACGTGCGGTTGAAGCTATGAGAACTCGCCACCTTTGCAATATCACCGGTTTGAACCACTAAGTTTTTGAAATGTGGATTCATGACTTTCGAGACGGTGCTGCTTGCAGACTTCTTAGCTGTTTCTAAAAGAACTTCACGGTACTCATCATCAAGAATACCGAATCTTTTCTCTTGGAAACTTAATCTTTTGCTCTTACGAATGCTATCTAAGCAAAAATTATGGAAGTTACCAATGAATGGCTGCCTGTCATTAAGTACGCTTTTTGCTCGAATGTGCATCTCTTCTGCAGCACGAGTGGTGAAGGTTAGGCACACAATATCTTGGTCATCATTATGCTTGAGTAACGCTTTCTCAAGACGATGAATTAAGATCGTGGTTTTTCCAGCTCCAGGGGGGGCTTCAAGAAAGTGCCTGCCTGAATCGATATGGATCAACTTTTCTTGGTGCTCGCTTAGCGGTGGAATTGAGCGGATCTGCTCTAGCTTTTGAGACTGGTCAATCTCGTGGAGTAAGTCTTTTTCTAGCTTTTGATTATCTTGCCATAACGTAGCTTCTTCAACCTTGAGTTCAGTAAGTTTACGCTCATAAAACTGAACGTCTTTTTCTAGTTTATCTTTTTGAAGTCTAATGCTATCTACTTCATCTTGTACTGAAGCTTGGTCGTCAACTAGTGCCGTTTCCAAGGCGTATTTCAACTCGCTGTCGCGTTTGGCCAAAGCTTCGAGTTCTTTTTGTCTAACCGAGTAATCCGCCTCATACAAGGACATCTTTTGTCGTAGTTCACGATTGACTTGCTGGTAGTTTTTGAGCTCCAACATCAACCGCCCATTTAAGTCGACCTGTTCGGATAGCTCTTTGATCTTGTCTTGGTTCGCCGCGTGTTCTTTTAACTCTGCATGCCCTAACTTCTCCAACGAGAAAGGTTCCGAAACAATATTCTTGTGATAGACATCGATGATTAAGAACTCGTAGAGCTTTTTTGCATCCTGAAAAAGAACCTGCAAGTCAGAGCGGGAGTACTGTCTAGGTTCATAGTGACTGGCCTTATTTCCCATTTTTTGAATTCGTTTGGCAGCATAGGAAATATGAGGTTTGTTGAACTTGTTTGAAAATTCTTCAATCAGTTTTGCCAAAGACTTAGAATTCGAACCAGGGTCGATCTCTAAAGCCGTCGCCAACACCCCTTCACAGAAGGAGCGAATTGCTGTAGGTACAAAATGATAATGCTCGTCCACAAAGAGTTGTTCCGCCGTCGCGATGGATTCAAACAGCTTTGCTGGTGCCTCATCTAGTAATCGTAAAAAGTTAGACTCCATGCCCCTTGCTCCCACGTGTTATGGATATACGATGAAATATTGCTCTTCACAGATAAAAATAAGCATAGGGTTTACATTCTTGTAGCATTGGGTCACTACATTACCATCTATGTTTGTAGTCGCGTCAGTAAAGGGGGTTTTGCATCGTTCAAACTCTTTTTGAGCTTCTTCTTCAGAAAGGGGGCCGAGAAAGAATCTACTGCCGATAAGTTGTTGAAAGTCATTTTTTAGTTCAATAACACTTGTGTATTCCGAGGAAGCAAAATTTTTGATCATACAGTCACTAAATTTATTGACAGTTTTATCACTCTGTCTGTCGTTTGTTTGATAGCTCTGTGCAAGATAGATAAGTAAGAGCATTCCTGCCTATACATATCACAATATGTCCTTAAACTCTTTTGGGCCGACTCCCTAGCACCACAGAAATAGGCGGTAATCTTACACTAAGGGGCTAGTAACCCAAACCTATTTTGCTTATCTGAGAGTCCGCATGTGTATCGTATCCGCCCCATGAACCCACGGGGCGACTTATCAGTGTTTGAAGTTCCAAGGTAGGAGTGCGTCGATATAACGAATAAGCTTTGACCACTGCCCAAGCGTGTACTTTATCGCTTTGCCTAATGGACTAGAGCCTTGTAGTGGCTGAGTTAATTTGGCCACTTGATTGGAGGTTTGCAATACCTGAAGTTATTCATGACTCGCTAATTTAAGAAAGACGCTAGCAAGGTTTTGTCCAATAGTTACTTAGGACAAACCAACATACTACAATAGGAAATTTTTCCGGCTTAGTTATTCGTTATCTTCACTCAATGCAAATTTGATCTCGTCTGAAGAGAACCCCTTTCGACTTAGCATCGCGTAAGCCTTGGAGCGTTCTTTATGATCGTTTAGGTCATAAGGCTTCTTCTGCAACTGTTCTAAACAAGAAGAATAGAAATCTAGCTGCTCTTCATTAATCAATCGGTCGATGAGCGATGACAGCTCACTTGTGTCGATTTGTCGTTGTCTAAGTTCTTGCTGAATGGCGGTCAGGCCCTTGCCTTTACGAGCGTACTTGAGCACCTCTTTTTCCAAGTCGGCTTTCTCGGCCTTAATTTGAATGTTACTTTTCAGTTGATGCGCTTGTGGGTGCTGGTCAATCGCTACCTTAACTTGTTGATAGCTAAAGCCACGCTTTTGCAGTGTCGCAACCAGCTTTTCACGGCTCATGGTAAAGCTTGAATAGTAGTGGTTGATTCGGTCTATCAAGATGGTTTGTTCATCAATAGACTTTTCGAACGACACTTTATGGATTGCATCAGAAATCACTGAATCGGTCAGCCCCTTCTTCTTCAGTTTTTCGACAATGTATCGAGAACCGAATTCACCAGAGAAAGCTTGTTCCACGAATTGTTCTGCAAACACTTGGTCAGACTTGAGATACCCGAAGCCTTTCAATGTCCCTAGAGTTTCATCGATCCATTCTTGATTGTCGGTTTTCACTTTGAGCTTCGCCACTAACTCGCTTTCCGTCATGTCTCTCTGAGTTAAATGCCACATCGCAGAGTTCATAACACTTTCAATTCGCGTCGCTTTTCTTACCGTTGTATTTCTAGTATTCGTTTTTTGCTGTGAATCGTCCATTCGATTTCAACTTTCCAGATTAAGCCTACCCCATCATAACGTAATTCTAAGGTGGTTGAGTGACATAAAAGAATGAAGCTCAACATAAGCGGCAGCCAAAAAAAATGGACGCTTATTCAGCGTCCATTTGATATCACATTAAGAATGATGGCTCGAAGCCACACTTAGCTTTTACGTAATCGCTCTTTTCGAAATTGCTTCTCGTACTAGCTCTTTCGCTTAGTTCTCTTCGTGATTGTAAATATGTACATCTCGTTGAGGGAATGGAATCGTGATGCCTTCTTCATCGAAGCGTTTCTTCACGGTTTCCGTCACATCCCAATACACATCCCAGTAGTCATCAGTCTTAACCCAAGGCCTTACGACAAAATCTACAGAAGACGTATTCAAGGTATGAAGCTTGATCATATGCTCTGGTTTTTTCAACACTAGAGGGTGCGCAACAATGATGTCGTTCAATACCGCTTTCGCTTTATCGATATCATCTGAGTAACCAATACCGAAAACCATATCAACACGTCTTACACGTTCTGCCGTGATGTTGTTGATCACGTCACCCCAAATCTTGTTGTTTGGGATCACCAAGCGTTGGTTATCAATGGTTTGAACAGTCGTCGATACTAAGCTCATGTCTTTTACCGTGCCTTGCACGCCTGCCACTTTAACCATGTCACCGACGTCATAAGGACGGTAGATCAAGATCATCAAACCCGATGCAAAGTTAGATAGTGTGTCTTGCAATGCGAAACCAATGATGACACCGGCTACACCGAAACCAGTAAGAAGAGGTGCTAGCTCTATCCCTATTTGAGACAGTGCGATAAGCAAACCAATAAACACGACCGCTTTAGATGCGATGGATACAAAGAAGTCCTGCATCAATACACTGAAGTCCATTTTAGAGTGCGAAACACTCTTACGAACGGTTTTGCGAGCCACGTTAGCAATAAGGCGAGTTACATACAAAATACCGAGAAACAGAGCAAGTTTAACGATAAAAGAAGGGGTATTTTCAAAAGCCCATGAACTGAACGAACGAAGCCAACCATCCAACAGCTCCAGTGCAACATCAACATCCAACACATCGGCGTTAATGTCACCTGTCGTCGCTAGCAAAACACGTTTGTACGAAGTCACATCCACGCCAAACGGTTCCATTAGCGTGATGGTTTCTTCTAAGCTCGCGACCATAACGCTAGTTCGCTCACTGAAGCGTTCAAGCTCAGTTTTAATCGTCGCTTTCTCTTCTTCACTTACATAAGATAACCGGCGTTCTAAATCTTGACGTTGTGTATCCGTGTATAGAATTGCATTAGTAAGATATTGAGAACGAGAAACAAGTGCCGTTTTGAGCTCACCTTCAGGAACAGCAACATCAACACCACGCTCTTTCGACCAATTTAAGGTCTTAGCAAGCTGCTGATAATAGACATCCATCATTCCGATTCGTTTTTGAATACGCAATTCAAGGCGTTTTTTAGCGTCACCTTCAGCTGAACGGTTTTCTTTACTCATTGAAACGATTTTAGTTTCATTCAACGACAGCAATTTTTGTAGCAGTTCGACCTGCTGAGCAAGAGTGACATCCAGCCCCTCTTTTTTATCTGACGATAGCTGTGAAAAAATCTCTTCGCGTAGGCCCTGATTCTTACGCCTTAAGATATCTTCAAGAAAGGGCTTCTCAGCATCATGCGCCGTTTCTAATGTTGCTAGATCGAGCATTAACTGATCTTGTACTTCTGCGATTTTCTCAACGCTCTGCGCATAACTTCCAAATGCGACAAACGCCAACATTAACAATAGACAACGCCAAACCTTCATCATATTAATTCCTATCACTGTCTAAATTGACCCTATAAATAGTAGTAAAAAGAATATGGATAACAAGCATTTAAACGTATGTTATGTTAAAAATTCGCAAATTATCAGCCTGCTTCTAATATTTGAGAGTTCCAATCCCCTCTTATGACCTGTAGAGTACGCATCCAACAAAGAACAACAGCCAATATCTTCATTCGAGCACAGCACTAAAGCGCCCTAAATACGATGTTGGCTCACAGCAAGAGAGCATAAAAATGAACAACGAACTTGATATTATTGAGTCTCTAGAAGAACTAGAGCAATTCCTAATTTCAGTGGAAGCTGGCGGTTTAGGCCTTGAAGGCGTTGAAGGTGTAGGCATGGCAACCAATAATTCAGATGGTCGTCACTTCGTTGCTGTATTCAATAGCAGCCATAAAGTTCTGCTTGCTCGCTGGATCACCAAAGAGGTGTTTGATAACGGTAAAGACTTGGTACGTAACGGCCCTCGCCGCACTCACTAAGCCTTTCCAATAGCACCAATGATTAAAGCCCAACACGTTCACTGACGATCTGTTGGGCTTTTTTGTATCGCCTGTCCCGTCCTGATAGTTAATAAACCACTCAATACAGAATAATTAGCGATAACTTTCAGTTGTTGTGAACTTTAGCTACAGCTCAATGTCGTATTCGCGTGAATTGGTGTTTATGCGTCTTTTATCGTGTATCTGCCGTTTCCTGCATTTATACATAGTTTCACTTTAACCATTTTATGACTTGTGGCACGAAGAGAACTTATCTAAGCTAACCACAATTCAATGAGCTTGCTTTAACGACTAACAGATTTGATTACTGACTAATTTGCTGAACACATCGCTACTTTTCTTATCCACACAGAACCGCCGACAAAAGCATTCGCTTTGGGCGCTCTTCCTTACCGGACTGGTTATCGTAACTTGTCTGGCGAGCACTCTGGCCGTCAAGAAAGTATCGTTATCTGCATCCGCTAATGGCCAATCAGTCCTAGTTGGCACACAAACTCATACAGAAACCAGTAATCCCCAAACCAACATCGCTTCTTCAGAAAAAATGGCTGCTCTATACGCCAGCGTTTTCGGCTTAGAAGCCTCAAAAATGTTAACGTCCCCCAATTCAAATTCATGCAGCCTAAGTTCGAAAATGCTGACCTTTGCCGCCCCAAAAACCGGCTGGCTGATCCCATTCGTACTTATTATTGCTGTTGCGTTTAACTTACCTCCTCACATCTCGAGATTATCTAGAGACAATCATCGCTCTACTCGACCGACAAAACACCGATTGCATCTAAAGCACTGTATATTTAGAGAGTAAATAACCGGGCTACTACACCCTTTTATTTATTTTTTGGAGATACATTTGTGTACAACACACTACTAACTAAGTTTGTCGATTCATTGGCATTCTCTATGCGTACATGTGCGAAAACCTTAGTCACTGCCCTTTTGGTTATGACGTCATTTACCGCCTTGGCACAGACAACGGGCTGGCTTAGTGTGCCTGAGCATCCGCCTGTTAAAATGCGAATGATGTCGACGGGTGAACAGTCGAATGACGGCTCTAAGATCCAAACCGTGCTCGATGTTGTGCTCGACGGCGACTGGAAAACCTATTGGCGCAGCCCAGGCGAAGGTGGCATTCCGCCAAGCTGGGACTGGTCTGGTTCAACAAACATTGAGTCAGTAGAGTGGCACTGGCCGATACCTAAGTACTACGAGCAGCTTGACGTAATGACGTTAGGTTACAAAAAGCATGTCAGCTTTCCCGTCACGTTAACCCTGAAAGACAACACGAAGCCTGCAATATTCAGGGCGTCGTTTACCTTTCCGTCGTGTACCAATATCTGTGTGTTAACCGATTACGATATCGAGCTGCCGATTGACCCACAAACCTTAGCGCTCGATGAAGAAGCGATGTTCTTGTTCAACCAAGGGATGAGCCAATCTCCACGAGAAGCTAACCGCACTTCAGTCAATGGTCTATTTTGGGACAAGAGCAAGCAGCAACTGGTTACTCAGCTGACAAGTAAAGATGGCTGGGATAAGCCGATGGTGTTGATTGACGGGCAAGAAGTGATTGATGACTTCTTCTCTCAACCAAGCGTCCACATCACCGGCAATACAATGACAGCCGTATTTGATGTGAGCAACTGGATAGGTGAAGTCGACTTAACGGACCGTACCGTGAGTGTCACTGTTTCAGATACTAATTTCGCCGAAGAGATGACGGCCCAGGTTGGCTCAGAACCGATCGCTTACCAAACAAGCAACAACGGCTTTTTGGCGATGATAGGCTTCGCTTTAATTGGTGGTTTGATCCTCAACATCATGCCATGTGTTTTGCCAGTATTAGGAATGAAATTAAACAGTATCATTCAAAACCAAGGTGCATCTAATCGTCATATCCGACTCTCATTCTTAGCTTCTGCTTCAGGTGTCATTACATCATTTGCGCTGTTAGCCCTAGGTATGACCGCTCTAAAAATGGGTGGTAATGCGATTGGTTGGGGAATCCAGTTCCAAAATGTTTGGTTCATCGGGTTCATGCTGATCATCACTTTGCTGTTCTCGATTAATCTACTTGGATTATTTGAATTCAGACTACCATCAGGTTTAAACACTTGGATGGCAACCAAAGGCGATGACTCACATTCAGGCCACTTTATTCAAGGCATGTTTGCGACGCTGTTGGCAACGCCGTGTAGTGCTCCGTTCTTAGGAACCGCAGTTGCTTATGCACTTGGGGCAAGCTACCAAGAGTTGTGGGCTATCTTTATCGCACTCGGCATCGGTATGAGTGCACCTTGGTTGATTTTCGCGCTGTTCCCGAGTCTTACAAAACTGCTTCCAAAACCTGGGGCATGGATGTTCAGAGTTAAGCTGGTATTTGGCTTAATGATGTTCATTACCAGTCTATGGTTAGCAAGCCTAATGAGCCCATTTATTGGTAAATTCCCGACGATCCTGTTGTCACTGTTTATCGTGATTACAGTATTGATTTGGATTGGCCGTAAGTTGGGCCGCAAGGTCCTTATTCCTATCGTCGCAACCACAACCTTGGTGTTTGGTGCTGCATTGATCGTCGGTAGTGTCACCGCTGATAACTGGGCGACACCGATTGTTGACGATCTCGATTGGCAAAAGCTAGATGCAAAACAAATCCCTCAATTGGTTGAGCAAGGCAAAACGGTATTTGTCGATGTGACCGCTGAGTGGTGTATTACCTGTAAGGCCAACAAGATCGGCGTCATTCTCCAAGACCCTGTCTACAGCCACCTGCAGCAAGAAGACATTGTTTTGATGAAAGGCGATTGGACAACACCAAGTGAAAGTGTCACTCAATACCTACAAAGTAATGGTCGATTTGGTGTGCCATTTAATATCGTCTACGGCCCAAGCTATAGAAGCGGTATTCCACTGCCTGTCATTCTCGACAGTGACACTGTCGTTCAAGCCATCGACGCTGCGAGATAATGGATGAAGACTCCCAACAATGAAGAGAAATCTAGCACGACTGAAGACAGCGCTGTAAAGGGTGAAACCAAAAAGCCAAGTCGTCTTAAGAAGTGGGGAAAGGAACTGGTTTCAATGATATTGATCGTTGGCGTGGTTTCATTTGCGATGGACTTTTATCACAGCAGAAGCATGCCTCAGGGCGACGCGATTCCAATTGTGGGTCAATCGCTCCAAGGCGAAGATATTGATGTTATCGAGCTAAGCAAAAATGGTAAGCCAGTCATTGTCTATTTTTGGGCGACTTGGTGTGGTGCCTGCAAATTTGTAAGCCCAACCGTCAATAGCTTCAGTGATTCCCATCAGGTGGTTTCGGTCGCTCTATCGTCTGGTCCAGACGAGCGTGTTCAGCGCTACTTAGAGGCGAAAGAGTATGACTTCCCTGTGATCAATGATCTTTCTGGATCAATCAGCAGAAGTTGGGGCGTTAGTGTCACTCCAAGCATCGTCATCATCAAAGATGGAAAAATTAGCAGTATCGCAACAGGCATTACTTCCCCGATAGGGCTTTGGTTGAGAACCTACTTTGCCTAACTCGCTTACAAAGAAAAACAGAGCAAAGCAAGGTGAACAACTCGATTTAGCCCGTTTAACGAACAGGATTTCCGTGAGCGCGACCCAATGAGCGCTCACGATTATCAAGAATTAGAGAATAAATAGCATGAAAAAGCATCTGATTAGTACACTGATTTTAGGCTCACTAATGAGCACCACTGCCTTCGCTGAGTTAAGCACAGAACAAACCCAGCAACTTGAAGAGATTAACCAATTTCTGAAAGAGAACCCTTCTACGATCTCTGGTTTACATACCAGCTTAGAGCAGTACGTAGCAGGGCAAGAACAGTCGAAGAAGGCTCAAGCAGGAAGCCATGATTGGTTGTACAACAATGACGCTCACCCAATCACGGGCAATCCGGATGGCAAATCGGTCATCATTAACTTTACCGACTATAACTGCCCTTACTGTAAGCGCTTGGAAAAAGGCTTGGTTCAATTAGCCTCTGAAAACAGCGACATTAAAGTGATCAACGTGTACTTATCGTTTAAGCAACAACAAGTTGCAGGGCTAGACACCAACGCGGCGCTATACGCGATGAAAGTATGGAAAGATAACCCAGAAGCATTCCCTGAAGTTGATAGATTGCTGATGGCGAAAAGCGGTATTCACTCGAAAAGCTCACTAGAAGCCGTTGCCAAGAAGACGGGAACAGAGGCGGAATTAAAAACAACTCAAGAACAAAACCAGGTTCTAACCACTAACCACCAAACGTTCAGTGCACTCGGCTTAACGGGCACTCCAACCATGATGATGAACGGAAATGTTTTACCCGGGTATGTGCCTTACGACCGACTTAAAGATATCGTGGATGACGCTTTTTAATCGTGCGTAGATAGAGATAAAGACTCGAAAGAGAAGTGAATAAAAGCCGACTCGCGCAACCCGCAGTCGGCTTTTTGATGAGTTTAAGATAATGTTTTCAATATTATTTTTGAAATAGAAAAGCAGTCGAAGTGTCACTATCTTGCAATGGATTCTTAATCTAGCCTCGCTACTCTAAAAACAGTTCTCTCGATGAGTCCAAGACGTGCTTACTCTAGACAACTGTCCTTTGACCGAGCCTAGCTCGGTCTTTTTTTTACGTGTTTTAGATAGCAACACAGTGTATTAGCACAGAAACGTCCAACCGACTAAGCCTAACTTAGCAAGCGACAAACAAGCGCACCCGGCTCCCTTAACGCATCCACGTTGTAGCTAAGGACACGTCCAGCAGACGGCGCGTGATAACGGCGACACTCATTACCAAAAGCGTCATATTGAATAGCCAATAAATCATCTTGTTCTACGCTCTGCAGAAGCTCAACCTGCGGCAATACAAAACCACCAATATCAGCGCGGATAGAAACCACATCATTACCCTCTATCCAATCCATTCTCGGCAGTTGCATTTTCTCGGGATGATTTATTTCAACCTCGAACATTTCATAATAAGACAGCATGTTAAAAACACCGTCTACCGCTCGTTGAATCATGTCAGGCTGAGTAAATTTCCCCATCCCAACTTCCACCGTGATGCTCGGAATTCCACTTCGATTCCAAACCGTTTCCAAAATACCTGGGTCACCAGGGTCATTCAGAACACAATCGGGCTGCATCAGCCTCGCCATCTCCAAACATTGCTCAACTCGGTAATCAGCAAATACATAAAGTGGATAAACTGCGCCACGAGTTTGAGTGTGGAGATCAACGGCGAAGGTGGCATTATGCTTAAGCAAACGCTCCCACAAAGACGCAACAAAGCGCTCCGCTGCCAAGCCATTAGCATCACCCGGAAAGAGTCGATTAAGATTGGCAGGACAAGAGCCCGGATCCGAAGAGATGAAATCACGGCTATGGTTCAGCAAGCCAGACAAATTCACAGTAGGCACAATCGTTACCGTACCTTTGAGCGTTTTACCGACTAAGTCCCTGATAATTTGCTGTGCAGCCAACACTCCGTTTAGCTCATCACCGTGAATACCGGCGGTGATCATCAACTTAGGACCTTCTTGACTGCCTTTGAAAACAGAAACCGGCATGTTCTTAGGTTGCCCTAGCCCATCACTGGTGACTTGAAACCAAAACTGGTGCTCTCCAACGGGTAGGTCTTCAACATTCAAGGAGCCAATAACCTGCCTACCTTGTAAAACATCGCCTAAGTACTCTGTTTTCATCCAACGTCTCCATATTGTTGAGCAGAATCTATTCTCTTCTAAGTTTTTGCATCATAGAGGATATCCTTACCAGTACAAGCAGTTAATCAGATTAACAAGCTCTCAGCGCAGCCAAAATTCACCACCATCGACATACGTGATTCCAAGGTAAAACTTGCTAATGTGACCTTTGAAATACACGCAACTTGTATAACTATTCATAGAACACTCAGTCGCATGAAATAAAAGTGCAATAAAATCAACACTTAAAAAAGTTCCCCATTCACGAAAATGTAATTTTATGGAAATGAAAGCTTAATTTATCTGCTCTAAATTAGCTTCATATCGAAACGGAGAGCACATTGCTCACGGATTTTAAAATACAAGGTAAGTGATTATGAAAAAGGCAGTTCTAGCTTCTGCAGTGGTAGCGGCACTAGTTTCAGGTTCATCTCTAGCAGCAACAGTTTACAGCTCTGATGGCACAGAACTTAAAATTGGCGGTCGTGCGGAATTCCGTGGTGATTTCATTGGTTCAGGTGGTGCTGAAATCGACGGTACGATGAAAAACAAAAGCCGTGTTCGTTTGAATGTGGGTGGTACTACAGAAATCACTAGCGACCTATCTGGTTTTGGTTTCTACGAAGCAGAACAAAGCGTGAAATCTTCTGCTGATAACAGTAAGACTGAAAACTTTAAGCAACGTTACATGTATGCAGGTTTTGAAGGTAACTTCGGCGCAGTATCAGTAGGTCGTCAAGATACAGCTGCAGCTCAAATCTCAGAAATGTCGGATGTTACTATCTACTCTGGTGACCAAAAAGCATTCATCAATGCAGGTGACGAGCAAATCAATAACACGTTTGTATACGCTTACGACGCAGACGCACTTTCTCTTAAAGCAAGTTTGATTGCTGGTGAAGACAAAGATACTGACGGTTACGGTATCTCTGGCATTTACACACTACCGATGGGCTTAGGTTTCGGTCTTGGTTACTCAGGTAACGACAACGGTACTGGTAATGGTTCAGCTACAGCATTGATTGCTGGTATTAACTACAAAATGGATGCTTTATACCTAGGTGCAACCTACACAATGGGTGACCTAGACGACAAAGCAAAAACTGAGTTCTCTGGTGTGGAAGTTGCTGCTAAATACAAGCTAACAGACCAATTTGAACTGGCAGGTTTGTACCAAAAACAAGAAAAAGACGCGACACAGAACTTAACTGTAGACACAGCTGACTTCTTTGAGCTGACTGGTACTTACAAGTTCAACAAATCTATCCGTACATACGTTGCTTACCAATTAAACAATCTAGACGACGTAAAAGTTGCAGGTTTAGAAACACAAAGTGAAGACTCTCTTCGCCTAGGTGTACGTTACGACTTCTAATCTAAATCGACTTTAGATACAGACTAAAAAGGTTGGGCTATGGCTCTAATGCCGATCAGTTAAAGCCAAAGCGATCGGTTGAAGGATCCTTCAGAG
>NZ_JBFSUL010000088.1:0-14642 GCF_041467395.1 Vibrio sp. 10N.247.310.98
TAACGACAAAGTCATTTGGTAGTTAAGGTACGACAGAATCGCTTGGTGATCACAGTCGATACGCTGCCATTTCTAAATCGAAAATGCCCCAAAAACACTTAGATCAAATACTCTACACAATTAAGAGGGCGTGCGTTTATCCTACTAAAACTTATTCGATTGAGCTGATAACTCATCATTCCTGTTATTAGGCGACATCTTGTAATCTAACTTCCCTTTATGTGGCACAACGTATTGATTGTCAGTTGAGTTAATATAAAGATGAATGCATAACCAAAGGATGAAACACAACAATTTTTCGTCTAATAAGCGTTATATGCCAGTGCCTCAAAAAACGTGATATTATCTATCTCAATTAATGATTGATAGACATAAATGCATGAATAACCAAGCCATTGCTAATAAATATCAACAACTTAGACGTGCTGTGTTGGCTCAAGCTCAAAATGAGTTTGAGCAATTCGAGGCTGATTTTATTGGTCATATTGATTTAACTGAAATCACGGAAGATGCTATCCGTTCTCAAGACGAATGGGATATACCGGTAAATCGTCAGATAGGATGGGATTGGCGACAGGTACGAGACCAATATCGTAGAGATCATATGGCTAGGGTGGAGCTTGCTGTTTGGCACGGTGAAGAGCTCTGCGGTCTCATGATCGGAAAAGCCAGCGAAGGGAAATTGG
Organism: Vibrio sp. 10N.247.310.98; assembly: GCF_041467395.1. Lineage (NCBI taxonomy): Bacteria > Pseudomonadati > Pseudomonadota > Gammaproteobacteria > Vibrionales > Vibrionaceae > Vibrio > Vibrio sp. 10N.247.310.98. The sequence goes on from NZ_JBFSUL010000088.1 coordinate 687, forward strand.
TTGTTAAGATCAATTATATTCAGGGTGGTGAAGTTGAAAACCCTTTGAAAGGGTATATCGTTCCTATTGCTTCACGCTGTGCCGAGCTGTTTGCTGTTGCTATTGAGGCTGATTGGATTGGTATCCAAGATCCAATTGATGACGATGACTTATTAAACTACTATCGTGAGTTGGGTTTCGATGAAAGTGATCCATTTGACCCTAGGAATAATGCATTGTTTAAACGTGTTGTAGTAGATGAAGATTAAGCCGCTTTCCAACTTAGTGATGATCGGTTATAGTTAAGGAAACTAAGGGGGCTATTATGTTGACTGTAGCAGCAAACAAAACAAATGATGTGAACGTAGATAAAGCTATCAAGCGTATGCAAGCTCACGCTTCTAAAAGTAAATCATCGTTTGGTAAAGCTTTGAAGGTAAAGGCTCCTAAATCTGCTTATGGACGTCTCGCCGGACCTGCCAAAGCATAGATAAATTCAGATATTAAGCATCGCAATAGCGGTGCTTTTTTTATGCCTGAAAATGGCATACAAGCGTTTAAGACGGATTCCCAACGCTTGGCATTTTTGGTTTGATTCAGCTTTAGTGTTTACGGCACAATATTTTAGGTTAGGTGGTAGCGTTGCTCACCACTTAACGCGGCTACAATTCAGTAAGGTTCAATATGCAGAATGTGGATTATCATTTAAAGTTTTATAGGAAGTTCTTCTATTCAAAACGATTTTTGAGCTATATGACTTGGATTCATTCTGGGTGTTTTGCTGCTAGTTTTGCCTTTTTCTTGGCTCTTTTTAGTGTTGGGAAACCAGAAAATTTTTCGAGTTTTCTTGATGTATCAGGCTTTATGTTTGCCATCTCGTTAGTGGCGAATATGATTGCTACTTTAGTATGTATATGTGGTCAAAGAATACCTAGAGTAACAGCAAAACTGGTTAAATCTGGTTTGTTTCTAATGTTACCGTTACTTGGTGTTGCTTCAATGACAGTTGGAGTATTGACCATGATCTGTCACTTTTCAGTCTCATATGCAGTTCTACCAAGTGTATTAATAATTCTCAGTGTAAAAGGCTTACTCAAATCTATCTCAGTGATATCGTTAGACCAGAATGAGTTTGATGAAGTGTACAGTCGTCAAGAATAGTTATAACAAGAGACTATGGCGTCAAGATACTTTTTCTAATCTTAGTACATTACGTTAGAGTCTTTGTTCTAACGTGCTTTTGTCCAGAGGCTTCATAGACCTGAAGTTTTACTCGTGGCACTTTTCTCAAAAAGTGCCAGCTAACTCAGATCTGCCCCAAAACAATTCAGAGCAAAAGATCTTGCTGACTTCGAACCTAGTAATTTCCCCTATCAAAAGTTATCCGAAGGAGTTTGAGTAACAGCATTTTTCTGAAATCATAAGGCATCATACAATCTAATCTCTGTTAACTTTCATAACCTATTGATTACACGTTGATGTGGTATTAAAAAGGCTACATGATAGAAATATGAAAGGTGGCTAAAAGCCGCATAGAAAGCGTTAGCTTAATAGGAGATAATCGTTAAATATGAGCAAACAAAGTGGTTACTTAAAACAGATTAGCGCGATAGAAAATTCTCCATTGATGAAGCATTTAGACGCTATGAATCCGATCATAAACAACACATCGTTGGACCACATTAAGGCGCTGGACTCTATCATAAACAGCACATCGTTGGACCACATTAAAGCGCTGGACTCTATCATAAACAACACATCGTTGGATCACATCAAAGCGCTGGACTCTGTTATAAACAGCACATCGTTGGACTACATTAAAGCGCTGGACTCTGCCATAAACAACACATTGTTAGACCCCGTTAAAGCGTTGGGCTCTGTCATAAACAACACATCGTTGGACTACTTTAAAGTGCTGGACTCTGTCATAAACAACACATCGTCAGATCACTTTAAAATGCTGGATTCAGTTATAAACAGCGTATCATTGAACCAATTTGAAGCTTTGGACTTAATAACAAATCCAGTATGGATCAGACAGTCTCAATTTCTAAACTCTCTATATACTGAGCAAGAGCTTTCCGAGTTTTCAGGCATACTGTCAGAAGTTGGAAGTGATTTACAACAGGGTAATGCCAGTGAGAGAGATGTTGAGAAGAATCTGCAAAAACTACCCAATATTTTCTTCCTCATTTTTAAATACTTGTTTAACTATATTGTAATGCCGTTATTTGTTGGTGTTTGCTTACAGCCGTTAGTGGCTGAATTCCTACAAAATAATGACGAACCACGTAGAGTGCAAAAAAGCTTAATTAAGAAGCTTCCCCAAAACTCTGGTATTGAGACTACAGCAGTGAATAGGTTTATAAGTGGTGATGGAGTTCACTTAAGAGCTTCTGCTTCAATAAAGTCAGCAGTTATTTCTCACTTAGATTTTGGTCAATTGATTTACATCTTGGAAAAAGATCGGAGTTGGGTAAAGGTGACTGTACCCCAAAAGGATGGTAGCAATCTAGAAGGGTGGGTGTTTAATGAATATACAGAACGCTTCAGAAATTAAGCATACAAAGCATTTGAGAGTGACTCCCAACGCTTGGCATTTTTCATTCCATCGTTGGGTTTAGTGTTTACGGTGGTACAGTTAAGGTTCGTAGTAGCGTTTCTCACACCTTGATGCGGCGTTAGGTTTTTCAATGGAGATCGAAACATGATAAAGAAAGCTTTCATAGATAAGCAGGCTGTTAAAGCTCAAAATGAGCAAAGAACTCCTGATTTTCTACGTAGGTTATGTTTTACCGTAGTTGAGAGCGTGCTGAGACAGCATTATTCTGACTCGTACTCTATGCGATGCCTGCAAGCTTCACTTGCAATATCCTCAATCTTGAAAAGGCTGGGTATCAAGTCGCAAACTTTTGTAGGAGAAGTATGTGTGTCGCAAGTATTTTGCGACAGTAAACTTGCCCCAAACTGGAACGGCTTTTGGGGAGATGACCACCATGTTTGGTTAATGACTGAGTTTGGTGAACTTGTTGACCTCACTATTAAGTATTTACACCTTCACCCTGTGACTAAAGGTAATAGCCAACTCGAAATGCCGGCCATTTGGTGGAGTGATGTTTCTAGATGGCCTCATGTAATTAAGTATCTCCCTCAAGGAGCAATTTCGGTAAAATTACCTAATGAAGAAATGATTGATCTAGACGTTTTTCTGACAAAAGTAGACCAAGAATTAAGCCAATTCTTGAAATCTAATTCGTTACAGCAAGTGGTGTTTAGCCCTGTATTGCATGGGCCTGAATCAATGAATGATCTTTATTCCCAAGGAAATCCATGGCTTGTAAGGAGCGCAGAGCTTCAAGATGGCAAACTTCCTTACCCTCAAAAGGTTTTAGAACGTGAACGAGAACTTTTAGCATCGTGTGAAAAATAAACCTAACAAGTATTTTAGAGTGTTTCTCAACGCTTGTCATTTTCAGTTTGAATCAGCTTTAGTTTTTACGGAACAATGGTTTAGGCTAGGCGGTTTGCGTTGTTCACACATTAATTCGGCTATGTGTTCGGAGGGAAAGTGAAAGAATTCGAGACAATTATTAAGTCAATAAATATTACCCCTTTGCGAGACGAAAGCTTAGAGCATAGTTGGTCATATGAGAGCAATGTAGCTGAAGTAAATCAGATGTTATCGTACAACTGCCCTGATTCTATATTTAGTGAGATGTTTAAAGTTCAGCTATCGCAGTTGCTTTATCAGCGATATGTTGTCATTGAAAATGAGCCTATATCAGTTCCTATAAGTTCATTGCTACAAACACTTAGATGTGTGGAAAAAGGAACAAAGGCGCGAGGAAAACTTAATAGTATTTCTGACAAAGTCGGATTTGAAGTTCAACATGTACACTTTGGTGAATCATCGTTTATTACTGAAAATTGGTTAAATCACGCTCGTAAAACTAAGCTGGGTAAACAACCACTCAATATTGACAGTATGTACGAATCTCTAATCGAGAGTCGGTCAAAGCCTAAAAAAACGGGCGAATGGTTGGTTTATAGTTTTCAGCATGGGGTCATCAAATTTTGGTGTCTGTGGCTACATGAAGCTGGAGATGACAAATTAGTTGAAACTATCAGACAACACATATAACAAGTGTTTAAGGTTTCAAGATACCTTTTCTAATCTAATTGGAGCGATTTAGTGTATTAAGTCTAAATCGCTTCTGTCCAGAGGCTTCATAGGCCTGAAGTTTTACTCGTGGCACTTTTCTCAAAAAGTGCCAGCTAACTCAGATCTGCCCCATTGTGTTTTGAATAAGGTTCTACATTACGGCTAGTAGTCCATTATGCTATAAACTAATCTAATGTCATTTTCGAATCGAGAAACGGCTTATGAGCAAGAAAAAGCTATCAGAAAAAGAACTGCTCAAGGGTATTACACCTGAGACTGCCCACGCTGATGGGCTTGCTACAGTTTCATTAGATGAAGTGGGCCTAGAACCCTCAGAAAGCGACTATAAAGCCGTTTTGAAAAGAATTGAATCCTTGTTTGATGTGGCCGAACCAGGAACACCCGAAGGTGATGAGCTTGAAAAGCTAGTAATTTGGGTTGAAGGGTATGAAGAAGATCACTTCCCATTTTAAACTAGCTAACCTTCAGTTTTGCCTCAATCAATTTAGATAGCAGTAAAATAATTTGTGTAAGAAGTCCTTGCACAATTGCTCTTACTTTCAGATACGACAAAGCCACAGGCTTTGTATAACAGCTACATACAGAATGTTTTCATTAATATGAATTCTGGGTGCGGTGCTAGGTATTTCATCACCAAATATGGGAGGGAGAGTACCTTAGGCTTATCGTATGTCCTCGGTTGGCTGCTTTGCAATTACGCTAGATTCAAATTGATACAATTACTTCTGGCCAGACAGTAAATAGTAACTCAAAGAATAAAGCAGGGATAACCGAGGCTCTCGCTATTAGTGTAAAGCGAAGAACCGAATGCAGTAAGCTTACTTCCTCAAAGAAACAAGCTAACGCAGTTCATAGCTATCACGCCTCTGTAATTCAAATAGTCACTCGACTAAAAGGTTTAATTATCATGGTCGAACACAGCACTCTATTAGTTGATCCTTTTGGTCGAAGTTAGAATTTGAGCATAATCTCGACCAGAAAAGTGAATGTTCTTTCTTTTTCGACTAAAAAGTTTAAAAGAATTGGTCGAGAGATTGCCGGCCTTGTCGCGTCTCACGAAAATGCCAGCATTGTTAGGGTGGCCTCAATTATTGCTCCAGAAACATTCAATATCGATAAGCATTAATCCTCCCCCGGAATACAGAAGTGAAGCTTTTGATATTTTCTATGTGGGCCAATTGGTACTCACTACTTCCTGGGAAACTTCTCCAAGCTCTCGCTACTAATTTACTTATATAATGACAATGGGCTCTTTAGCTAACTTATACGAAGACAATTCGCTGAATGTATGATCTAGCGAAATTAGGAACATAACTCGAAGTGTCAAAAGCAACGCTACTAATAAACTGGCAACCCTCTCTGTTTAGGACCGTTTTTTAAGTGATATGCTCGCCCTCTAATGCTTACTATTATCAACAATGATCCAACGGGGTTCATCCTTAAAGTTATGATTTGTAATTATTAAAATCTTTAATCTTACTTTGAAAACTTTTAAGTAATCACACATCGCAAGTTGCGATGCGCAAGTTGCGATGTGGAGTGAAAACTATCTAGAGTCTTGCTCTCTGTTAGGTAGGCTACATATGGCTCAGATTAGAAAACTATAGGTACCTATCATCGTAACTCAGAGATCCCCCAACGTTTCAGGAGCCACAGTAAAACCCATAGGACTAGCTAATGAACAATTACCGAGGAACCCTCAGTAGTTGCAGAGTTTGCAACAACCCCTACATGCCCAAATTGTCCAATAGCCTGTTGGACAAAGTTTAATATCTAAATTTTGCAAGAGGATCTTGCAAAAATGCGAAACAAGTTGTTTCGTAAATCGTCTTTGCCCCTAAACGTTTAGAGCATAAGAAACTATCAATAGATTAATTTGTGTGTAAGCCTGTTGCACCAGTTTTTTTAGTCCCAGATACGACAAAGCCACAGGCAATGCCTATGGCTTTGTAAACAGCTACAGAATGTTTGTCATTCAAAACGAAGAGGGAACACATTCTGTGTGCAGCGTCGGGTGTTTTATCACCAAGGTATATGGAAGGGAAAGCACCTAGACTTATCATATGTCCTCGGTGGTCTGCTTTGCAATTAAGCCAAGTTCAATTCGATACAATTACTTCTGGCCAGACAGTAAATAGTACATCCAAGAAAAAGCAGGGATACCCGAGGCTCTCAACGTTAGTTTAAAGCTAAGAACTGTATGTGGCAAGCTTGCTTCTGCCCCAAGGCGTGTTTCGAACGCAAGAGACCATCATGAGATTTATTTGTGAAACAAGCTGTTTCCCAATTGCCCAACAGGCTGTTGGACAAACTCTCGGACTCAATTGTGCAAGAGGTCCTTGCACAATTGCGAAACAAACTGTTTCGTGAATTATTTCTGCCCCAAGACGTGTTTACTCTGGTAACAGTTTAGGCGTGAATGAGGAGGATACTCTAACGTTAAGACAGCACCTATTCCCGGCAACAAATCACCACCTCACCCTACTTATCACTTAAGCCAAACCCAGCTACTCACCCGCACTCATGTCGAACTAATACATCACGTACACGAAACGCCTACCTGTAAAACTCTTTATCTAGAACAAAATGTTCATGCTTTTGTCGGTTGGCCACTTGCTATATGCAATATAAATCAGGAAGATGGAAGCAATAAGATCGATTTGTCTTCGGCATTCAATCCAGCTTTAAACCCACCGCTCTCAGTACGAAAATCGGGCGCAGCTATAGCAAGGTATTTGAAATGGAAAATGAGCAAGATTACTGGAAAGCTGAAACCGTTGCGTTTCTAGCATTACAGTCTATACACGGCATCGGCTTTAGAACCTTGTATAAAATCGCGGCTCAAAAAATCAGCTTTAGAAAACTGATTAAAACAGACGACGTTGAGCACTTCGAAAAGATGCTTCACAAGAAGCTAGATGACTCTATTAAAGAGTCAGACGAATCGTGGATGCAGTTCAAGCTTGACTTGTGGAATAAGGGGCTTGAGCTTGCGCGTGATTACACCAAAAAGAACGTTCGTATTTTCTTCCATGACCAAGACACCTTTCCGCAGCAGTTGAAGAACACACCTGAGCCGCCGATGTGGTTATTCGTTGAGGGTAACTACCGAACGCTTCACCAGCCGTCTATTGCGATAGTTGGCAGTAGAAAATCTACCGAAGACGGACTCTGGCTAACGAAATATATTGTTTCAGCTATGGCTAATCAAGGACTTGCATCAGTAAGTGGCCTTGCTGACGGTATTGACCAGAAAGCTCACGTTGAATCAATGCGTTTTGGTGTGCCGACGATTGCTGTTCTCGGTACTGGTATTGATAGCAACTACCCGCGTGGTTCTGAACACTTACGAGCTGAAATAGTGGCTAATGGTGGTGCGATTATTACTGAGTATTTGATAGGTCAAAGCTACAGCGCACATAACTTTGTGCGCCGCAATCGCATTCAAGCAAGCCTTGCTCAAGTTACAGTGCCCGTCGAGTGGAAGATTAAGAGTGGTACGGCTCATACAGTGAACTTCACAAAAGACTACGGTCGATTCCTAGTAATGCCATATCTCTATCAATCAGATTTAGAAAATGCAGAAATAAAAGCGGTCAGTGCATATAAACGCGGACAAGTATTCAGCGTCCCTGACCAATCCAGTGATTTAATCGAGTTTTTAAAACAACCTGAAGAAAGCGAACCGTCACCAGCACAAGGCGAACAAGGTCAACTTTCAATGGATTTGTAAGGAGTTTGCATGGCTGCTAAACAGCTAAAAGGTGTGATTCTCAGCGTAGAAGATACGCTTATTAACACCGGCGGTAAGATTAAAACAGACGTGTTCGCTGAGGTAGAGAAGTTAATGGCTTTCTTTACACTTCGTGGGATTAAGCCTGTGTTACTTGCTAACCGAGCTTGGACAATTACGGATAACGACGGCAACAAAAAAGACCTTTACGACGAGTTCGAGAAGCATTTTAAAGACCTAGCAATCTTTACTCGACAGCGTGACTCCAAGATTCCGCCTAAGCCACGCGCAGCAGCAACTCAGTACGTTCTTGATGAAATGAGGTGGGAATCTAACGAAGTTATCTATATCGGCAGTAGCGACGATGATATGCGCACTGCTGTAAATGGCAAGATTCTGTTCTTGCGTGCGACTTGGTACAGTAATAATACTGACTACGGCTTCGAGTTTAGCGAACCGAAAGAACTTGCTCGCTTCATTGATACGCTTTGTCTACGTGAGCACTTCTGGAGTCATGAAGTCAAAGACGGTGACTTTGAGTACTACGCGTTAGCCCCGTTCAGTACGTACAAGCCAGAGTTCAGAAAGTACTCTGAAAATGGACGTGCAGCAGCTAAGTTCGGTCAAGGTGATGTTGACTTCTGGCTTGGCGCGCTAGTTACTAGTATGTACTTTACTGGCATTCATCAGCGTATTGATTTCATTGCTGCCTACCCTGGGCATAAAGCAGGAGTTGGCAACGACAAAATGAACGATGATCTTATGACTTTCGGCAAATGCTTCAACAAGGGCTATTTGCATGATTTGATTGAGCGTCACACTACAGCGACCAAATCTCAGAATGCGCGTAATGCTGGCATTGTGATTGACCACCATAATCAGCTCAACACTATTAAGCTGAACAAGCTACCAACAAAGAACTACAAAAAGCCTTACGTAAATGCTCCACTAAAGCGCAATAAAACAGTTTTGCTAGTTGACGATATCTGCACAAAAGGCTGGTCACTTGAAGCTGCTCGTAAGTACGTCGAACGCACTGGCGCTAAAACAATCATGGTTACATGGCTAAAGACCATCAACACTGATATTCAATCAATCGGTGTTACTCCAGTATTTGACCCTTATCAAGCAACGACATTTACCAAAATTCCATCAGGAAAAACGTACGGCTATCACGCATATCACGTAGACGGTGCTGCTTCAGAGGAACTTGGCGAACAGCTACAGCAATACATTGATTGGGATTGGCCTGTTTAATCCCATTGATAATAAAGCCCTAGCCATACGTTAGGGCTTTTCTTTATCACCTCCCCTTTAGCGTAATATCTCTATCATTTGAGTTGCTGACCTAGTTATGTGATAGAAAGCAATAATGCAGATACTCGTTGCTTAAGAGCACCGACTAACAGCCAAGACACAGCTCGTGCTAAAGAGTCTATGACTGACTTTTTGAAAAACATGAAACACTCTGTTTCAGGTTGGTTCATCGAAAATAAGTTAGGTGTAAGCTTGCATAGTCATGAGCTTATGCGTCTATTGGGTGAAGCTAACAAGGGATGTGTTCTATTCATTGAGCAAGTAGTCCGCCTAACTCGTTTGACAGCAGAAGACTGGAAACGACTAAGGCGAATCATCGAAGACAAGCAAGTGCATATTGTTTCGATGGATTTGCCGACAAAGAATATCTTAGTACTACCCCTAAGTGAAATTACACAGGTTGTGTTTGTCAGCGTGATTATCGCTAGCATGTCTTTGCCCCTAAATGAGCTGCCTCACTTCTGGCCTTCTAATTTATGACAAGCCATTTGACTTAATTTTTCTTATCCGAATAAAGGACATTTCGTCAAAGCTTTCTAAGCTAAATATGATATTGTAATCATATTAGTTCTTAGTGCAGCTATTACCCATAGGAGCGCTATCACCTCTATTGATGCGATTAATCATCGCTTAAGTCACAACACCTACAAGTTAGAACTTTAAACACAAAAGGAAACATGATGCGATTCCTCGAAAATGGACCTTCAATACCTGATGAACTCTTATTAGCCAGAGACCAAGGTCGGGTGGTGTTTTTTTGTGGCGCAGGTGTTTCAAGAGCAAAAGCGGGTTTTGCCGATTTTTTTGGACTAGCTTCATCAGTAACATCTGAGCTTGGTGTTGAAACCAACAGCCCTGCCTTGAAGCTTATAGATGCTGCTAAAGAAATAACCGCTAGTACTGGCGTGGAGGGAGTAGTTTCGGCTGACAGGATATTTGGTTTGCTAGAGCGAGAGTTCTTAACGAGCGATATATATAAATCAGTAGCTAAGGCTCTCACGCCTGAGGGAGAAGTTGACCTTAGTGCGCACCAAACGATGCTTAAACTAGCTACAACGAATGATGGCATAGTACGTTTGGTAACAACTAACTTTGATCGCTTATTTGATCTTTGCAAACCAGATATACATACCTTTATCCCTCCAAGACTACCTGAACTTAATCATTCCGTTGAATTTAATGGCACTGTATATCTTCATGGCAAAGTAAACGAGGATGGTACCGGTGCTGCAAGCAACGGCTTTGTCCTCTCAAGTTCTGAATTTGGAGATGCTTACTTGGCTAATGGTTGGGCTACTTCATTTGTCAAAGGGATATTGGAAAAATATGTCGTAGTTTTTGTTGGTTATTCTGCGGACGATCCGCCAATTCAGTATTTGTTAGAAGCACTCAATAAAAGCTCAAGTCATCTCAACGATATATACGCATTTCAATCTGGTGATGAAAGTTACGCTAGCTCAAAATGGCACCATAAAGGGGTAAAAGCGATTGCGTATGACGATACAAATGGGCATATCGCGCTTTGGAACACTTTGGAATCTTGGGCCGAGCGGGCTTCTGACCCGGATGCATGGTATCAAGGAATAATCACAAAAGCTGGAATGGGGCCTCACCTCTTACTGCCCTTTGAACGCGGTCAGATTGCACATATTGTCTCTACAACCGAAGGAGCCAAAAAATTTGCTAATAATGAAATACTAGCTCCTGCCACTTGGCTTCATGTGTTTGATCCTGAATTGAGATATGAAGTTCCTCGTCAAAATTTATCCGGTGCAGAAAACCTAACTGAGATGGTAGACCCATTTCACTTTTACTCTTTGGATTCGGATCATCCACCACAGCATGTTGACCCTAATGACTTTTATAACAAACGTAAAGTTCCCACAGGTGCATGGAATGCTTTTGAGTTTAACTCACAAGACATTAAAGGAACACAAGACCAACGTTCTATCAGATTTAGAGGGGATGATTCCAGTTACCCTCAGTTTTCTACCCTACCTCAAAGGCTCAACGCATTAACACATTGGTTGAGCAGAGTGGCGGAACAGCCAGAAGTAATCTGGTGGGTTACGAAGCAGCAATGTCTTCACCCTTGGGTTCAGTTTGTACTTAAGTCAGAATGTGAGCGTCGTTCTAAAGATATGGATAGTACACTCAATGAGGCATGGAGCTATGTTTTGGATGGCTTTGAACAAACTGATAAAGGAGGACACCGCGATTGGTTTACTCTGGAAAGAGCAATAAAGAATAGTGGCTGGTGTCCAAGAAAATTACGGCAATTTGAAAAGGTAACGAAACCATTCATCAAGGTCACGCCGCCTTTCTGCACCCCGAATGAAATCAACTGGGAGCAGATTAGTTTAAAAGACTTAATTCATTTAGATGTCCATTACTCAGAACTACCAAGAAGGCTAGAAATTCCTGATGAGTGGATAATTCGTATCGTTGAAGTCCTGAGACGTAATCTAGAGCTTGCTGTTGAACTAGAAAACGAAATAGGAGGATACGGCCTGAGCCTGAGTTGTTCGTTAACACCCGAGAAGAATACCGATGATTCGTATAGTCGAACTTACGGTCTATCTGCATGGGTATTGCTGTTTGTTTCTTACTTAGAGAAATTAGTTTTGATTGACCTTGATGCTGCTCGGAAGGAGCTTTCAAGGTGGCCATGCGATGACAGTACTATCTTTGCAAGGTTAAAGATTTGGGCGCTAGGGAAAACAAATCTTGTGCCTAATGAAAGTATTATTACTACTTTAAATCAACTTTCAGACGAAGCATTTTGGGATAGTTATCATGCTAGAGACTTGCTTCTAGCTTTCGTGGCTAGGTGGAAAGAACTCGATCAATGTAGCCGTTCCACAATAGAAAATAGAATATTGCAAGGACCTAAACTTTGGAAAACCGAAGATGAAAGTAGATTTAAGGAACGGAAAGCGAGAAATATTCTGGATAGAGTAACTTGGCTTAAACAAAATGGTTGTGAGTTAACAATAGCTACGGATAAGTTAGTTGATAGGCTAAGAGGTGATACGCCGGAATGGAAGCCTGAGCATGCAAAAGATGCAGCACGATCCTTTGAAGTTCGCAGTGGTATTGTTACGAAAAATACAGACTATTCTTTGTTAGCAGATGAACCAATAGCCTCAATCCTTGAAAGAGCAAGTGAGTTATCTGGTAGGCAAGCTGATTTTTTGATTGATGAGGACCCATTTCTTGGTTTATCACAAGAAAAACCGATTCGAGCTTTCAACGCGTTAACTTATTCGGCAAAAAAGGGAAACATTGTTGACTGGGCTTGGGATACTTTCCTTTATTCTGAAGCTCGTAAGAATGATAAACCCCGATTTATGGCGTTAATTGCTGAGCGTTTGTCTGGTTTTACCAGTGACGACTTGGCCAAAATACTTCGTTCAGTATCAAGCTGGTTTGAGAAATCTACTAGCGTACTTGCTGATAATTATTATGCTACATACTATAAATTAGCGTTTAAATTAGTTGATGCAATGTCGATACAACCTGCTAAGGGTGAATCTTCAATAATACGAGGTAGTAAAGCTCCTGATTGGTCCATGGAGTCAATAAACTCGCCAATTGGAAACTTAACTAGTGCAATACTGCAATCACAGCATAGCCGTACTTTTGAATCTGGAGAGTGCTTCACTGGAAATTTATTGTTATTGCTCAACCAATTATTAGCTTTACCTAATAATTTACATCGTTACGCAATGGTTATACTTAGCCGCAGTTTGAGTTGGTGCTTTTGGGTTGATCCTGACTGGACTCAACGGAACTTGCTTTCTGCCTTAAACTCTTCTTCCGGAGAAGATCGTCAGGCATTTTGGGCTGGTGTTTTATGGGGAGGAGTTCGCGGGAAAGAACTATTCACCATTTTGAAGTCAAGTATTCTGGAATTGGCATATTCGGGAGAAGTTGAAAGCAGAGGTCATCAGGATGCTATTGTGAGATTAATTTTCTCAGCTTGGAAAATTAAAGATGAGGATGAAAGGTGGGTATCTGATCTTGAATTAAAAGAAGCATTAATTAAAGCAAGTGATGACTTTAGGTGTGGAATATTATGGCAAGCCAGGCATAGAGACGGTGAAGACAAAGAGCATTGGTTACTACCATTCAGAGAACTTATGTCAAATGTTTGGCCTAAACAGCTTGCTGTTAAATCACCCGCTGTATCTGAACGCCTTTGTGATATCGCATTTTGGTCGGAAGATCACTTCCCTGAAATTGTAAATCTAATCACTCCGTTCTTAACGAAATTAGAACGAGCTAACCACATCTACCTGAATGACGACAACGTACTTAAAGAATACCCTAATGATCTTTTGTTACTCCTGAACACCGTATTACCTAATGATGTTAACAAATGGCCTTACAACATTGAGGAGCATTTAGATCAAATGATAGAAGCTAATACCGAGTTAGGTGATGATGAACGCTTTATCGAACTCAAAAGAAAATGGGATGCAAGGTGAGTCGAATTTAACAAATATTTGAGATTTTAAGTTACTTTTTCTTATCGGAGTAAGGCGCGTTAGAGCGATATATCTAACGCGTTTTTGTCCAACAACGATTCTGGTGACATGAGGGAAGTTTTGTGAGGGAAGTTTTGTGAGGGAAGTTTGTGATCACAGAAGTTTGTGATCATCACTAGCAAGGTTTTGCCCCAAAACGTATATGGAATCCACGTATTTACAAAGTGATTTAGCGATTAAAGTTAAGATGCGGT
>NZ_JBFSUL010000089.1:0-14606 GCF_041467395.1 Vibrio sp. 10N.247.310.98
AAAATGTGTACAAGAGATTGGATTGACCTGATCAGTTAATTTTCCGGATTGGTATTAGATAAACGGTTTTCCGTTCAGATCAAAAAAGGCCTCGCTGATGAATCTCAGCGAGGCCTTTTTAATACGAGTTTTTTAGATGATTAACGAGTGCAGTCATTAATCATCATTGCTCATTCAATAATCTGTCTTACCAGAATACGTCTCGACGTTTTGCTCGAGCAATAATATTGTCTGGCATTCTCTGTTCCAGACCGCTACGAAGCACAGTGATACGTCTGTGTTGTCTTTGATCTGCGGTTACCGAGTTATACAACCAACGGTAAGCATCTTCATAATCCAATGGGCTACCGTAGTCACGTAACAAGAGTTCCGCTAAGTGAATGCTCGCACTTAAGTTACCCATCGAGGCTGCTTCACGTAGATACGGAATCGCACGCTCTTGATCTTGTTGTACCAAAGTACCACGAGAGTAATAACGACCTAACTGCTCTAATGCAGCGGGTAAACCTTGATGTGCCGCGTTTTCCATATAGTAAAGGCCAAGCTCTACATCTTGTGGAACACACACACCCCAAGCCAACATATCACCGTATAAAAACTCATAAGAAGGCAAGCTAATACGCGTTGCACGAGCAACGATATCTTCAACTAACTGGCACTTATCAGCTTTCACTCGCTCTAGATGTTGATTATTTTCGATTAAATTAATCAGTTCAGCTTCTGTATATATTGGAACGGGCTCTCCCACATCAGCCAAATTAGCATGACTCAAGGGTGAGCTCAGCGCCATTATTAATGAAGCTGCCACAATTCGTAGCTTCATACCTGCACTCTATTATCTGTCGCTAAAGTTATCTATTGAGGGGTGCAGAGGATTTCTACACGCACAAAACAGGGTGAACTTCACTTTCCATGATATCTGTATCGGCAATAACCCCGACGGCTTTAGACAAAACTTGCCGCTAATGGGCAATATTTTGCCTGATGACGCTTAAAAGATCACCATCAAAGAGTGAACGGCTAAATTGCAGGTATTAAAAAGCCGACTTAATAAAGTCGGCTTTTAGAAAACTATTTTATTATCAAAGCACTGTTCGTGCCTGGTAATCACTCAGCAGGCATTATGCGCCGTATGGGTGAACCTTGATGATAGTTTCGTTACGATCTGGGCCAGTTGATACGATATCAATTGGAACGCCAGTTAGGTCTTCGATACGCTTGATGTAATCTAGAGCAGCTTGTGGAAGCGCGTCGATAGATTTAGCACCAAATGTGTTTTCAGACCAACCAGGCATTGTTTCGTAGATTGGCGTCGCTTCTTCGAATGACTCAGCAGCCATTGGAGAAACTTCTAGGATAGAACCATCTTTCATCTTGTAACCAGTACAGATTTTTAGTTCTTCTAGGCCATCTAGAACGTCTAGTTTAGTTAGACACATACCAGATAGAGAGTTGATTTGGATTGCACGACGCATAGCAACAGCATCGAACCAACCAGTACGACGTAGACGACCAGTTGTTGCGCCAAACTCGTGACCAACATCGCCTAGGTGTTTACCAACTGGGTCTTGCTTCTCAAGGCCATCGTATAGCTCAGTAGGGAATGGACCTGAACCAACACGAGTACAGTAAGCCTTAGTAATACCAAGGATGTAACCGATGTGACGAGGACCGAAACCAGAACCTGCAGCAACACCACCAGCAGTCGTGTTAGAAGACGTTACGTATGGGTAAGTACCGTGGTCGATATCTAGTAGCGTACCTTGAGCACCTTCGAACATGATCTTGTCGCCGCGCTTACGTGCTGCGTCTAGTTCGTCAGTTACGTCGATAACCATCGCAGTTAACATATCTGCGTAGCTCATCGCTTGCTCAAGAACTTCTTCGTAGCTTACTGTTTCAGCTTTGTAGAAGTGCTCTAGTTGGAAGTTGTGGAATTCCATCACTTCTTTTAGCTTCTCAGCAAATGCTTCTTTATCGAAAAGGTCGCCAACGCGTAGACCGCGACGAGCAACTTTATCTTCGTAAGCAGGACCGATACCACGACCCGTTGTACCGATAGCTTTAGCGCCACGAGCGATTTCACGCGCGTTGTCGATTGCAATGTGGTACGGAAGAATTAGAGGACAAGCTTCAGAGATGAAAAGACGTTCACGTACTGGAATACCGCGATCTTCAAGAGGCTTCATTTCTTTTAGAAGTGCGTCAGGCGATAATACTACACCGTTACCAATAACACATTTAACGTTATTACGTAGGATGCCTGATGGAATTAAGTGAAGAACGGTTTTTTCACCGTCAATTACAAGTGTGTGACCTGCATTGTGACCGCCTTGGTAGCGAACCACGTATTTTGCATCTTCAGTTAAAAGGTCAACGATTTTACCTTTACCTTCATCACCCCATTGGGTGCCTAGAACGACTACGTTATTTCCCATCTTTCCAATTTCTGTTGCTAATTAAAAATGGATTCTAGCACTGAATCACACTTCTTGCAGTCACTTTTTGTTCATAAACGTTAACGCTGTACAAAAATAAACCAGCCATAACTAGGGGCAGATGTGTAAAGATACTGATATCATTGCTTTTTTACAGACAAAAGGCAGAACCATGTCTCAATCAATTTGGCTCGCTATTGGGCTCGTACTTATTGTGGAAGGGCTCGGCCCCTTGATTGCACCCAATGGCTGGAGAAACATGGTCGCGCAACTGAGCGAGCAACCAGACACGCAACTGCGCCGCATTGGAGGCTGTCTTGTGGTGGCTGGAGCGGTTATCGCTTTCATGACCTACCGCTAGGTTTCTATAAGTAGAACGCTGTTAAGCGCCTTCCCTCGCGCCCCAATAGTGAATCCACAAACATGTCTCCTCCTGAAAGAAGTCATAGAAAACAAAAAGGCTCCCACAATGGGAGCCTTTTAAGTTTTAACGTATTTTGCTTATTAAGCTAAGCATTCGCTAACGCATCAGCTTATTTTGCTGGAGCGCCGCTTGCTTGATTCATGTATTGGAAGAAGTCAGTCTTCGGATCCAGTACTAGAATGTCGCTCTTATCGCTAAATGATGTCTCATAAGCTTGCAATGAACGCATGAAGCCGTAGAACTCAGGATCTTTGCTGAACGCATCAGAGTAGATCTTCGCTGCTTCTGCATCCGCATCACCACGAGTGATTCGAGCTGTACGGTCAGCTTCAGCAAGAACTGTTGCCACTTCTAGCTCAGCTTGAGCACGGATAACTTCCGCTTTCTCACGACCTTGAGAACGGTGTCTACGAGCAACCGATTCACGTTCTGCACGCATACGGCGGTAGATAGATTCACTGATTTCGTCAGGAAGGTTAATCTTCTTCATACGAAAATCAACAACTTCAACACCTAAATCAGCCATCGCACTTTCTGCCGTTCCAGACAAAACGTTTTCCATGATCTTATCGCGTTCGCCATCAACTTCTAGTGCTTCTGCAGCCGCTACCGTTGTGACGACTTCGCTATCAGCAGAGTCTGGCAGGATGTCCTTGTTGCGAGGGCCTGACACGATCTGCTTAATTTCACGAGAACCAATTTCAGAACGAAGAACATCTGTCACTTTACGCTCAAGAAGTGCTTCTGCCGTCATGATATTACCGCCACCGGTACTCAGATAGAAACGTCCAAAATCAGCAATACGCCATTTTGCGTAAGTATCAATTAGAACGTCTTTTTTCTCTGATGTTACGAAACGGTCAGAACGGCCATCCATCGTTTGAATACGAGCATCAAGTACTTTTACGCGATCAAACATCGGTAGTTTAAAGTGCAGACCTGGTTCATAGATTCGTGATACGCCGTTGTCATCGAGAACTCGACCAAAACGAATTACCATGCCACGCTCACCTTCTTGAATCACAAACACTGACATCAATAGAAGGGCAATCGTCACAACTAATACAGGGATCATTAATTTACGCATTATTAGTATCTCCCTTGGCGTGAACTGTCTGAACGAGTTTGAGTGCTAGGCTTTGGATCCGCTTGAGTTTCTAACTCAATTTGATCGTAAGTTGATGATGCTTTTGCAGGGCGAGAGCCCGACTGAGAACCACCTTGTGCGCCTAGCTTATCAATTGGTAGGTATAGCAAGTTACCGCTTGATTCAGAATCAATCAGGACTTTCGATGTGCTTGAGTACACTTTTTCCATTGTATCTAGGTACATACGGTTACGTGTTACTTCAGGAGCAGCTTGGTATTCAGGTAGCAGTTTCTCGAATTGAGCAACTTGACCTAGAGCACCATTAACTGTGCGCTCTGAGTAACCCACCGCTTCTTTCTTCAAACGCTCAGCACGACCTGTTGCTTTTGGAAGAATGTCATTTCGGTAAGCTTCAGCTTCACGTTCAAAACGCTCTTCATCCTCACGAGCCGCGATAGCATCATCAAATGCATCTTTCACTTGCTCAGGTGGACGTGCTGACTGGAAGTTCACATCAACAATCAGAATACCCATATCGTAGCTATCAATAATACGGTTCAACGTTTCTTGAGTGCTTTGACGAATCTGCTGACGACCACTTGTCAGGATACTATCCATTAGTGAGTCACCAATTACCGCACGAAGCGCGGAATCGGTTGCTTGACGTAAACTGTCGTCTGCATTCGTTACACGATACAAGTACTTGTATGGGTCAGAAACACGGTATTGAACACCCATTTCAACGGTCACAACGTTTTCATCTTTCGTTAGCATCGTGCCAGCAGCACGTAGAGAACGAATCGCTTGAACGTTTACTAGTTGCTCATCACTGATTTCATCGATGAAGCGTGGGTGCCAGTTAAGACCAGGTTCTTCGATACGGTCGAACTGACCCAGTCGAAGTACTACTGCTCTTTCTGCTTCGCCAACGGTGTAGAAACCAGCGAAGAACCAGATAGCAATAGCAATAACGGCAATGACACCAAAGCCAATTGCACCGCCACCACCAATAGATGGCCCGTTACCGTTGCCACCCTTTTTACCAAACTTGCCACCTAACTTTTGACTTAGTTTATTAAACACTTCGTCTAGATCTGGCGGTCCTTGATCTCGGCCGCCGCGATTATTTTTATTACCCCAAGGGTCATTATCGCGGCCGTTATTATCGCCGTTGTTGTTATTTCCAGGCTCATTCCACGCCATTAGAAAGCTCCATCATTTGATATGACGTTATACTGTAGCAGTCTCTTTGGTAACGATAAAGTCACCTAAGAGCGCCCCTTCTCTTTTTTCAAGTTTAGACCAATCTATTTGTTGCATTCGGATATCTATCAACAAGTTACCATTTTCATCATACTCTTCCTGTTGAATACATTTCATCTCGAAGAATAAGCTGCGAATACGGCCCTGATGTTGATGTGGAATACACAACCGGAATTGAACCATCTGGCTAGCTAAACGCTCAGTTAAAGCTTCAAACAGCAGTTCAATACCTTCTCCTTCCATTGCAGAAACCCAAACAGCGCGAGGTGCGCCCTCTTCGTCTCTTTCAATTCGAGGTTTTTGGTCTTCCATGCAGTCAATTTTGTTCATGACTACAAGGGTTGGCACTTCATGAGCATCGATTTCTTCTAATACTTCATGAACAGCCTGAATGTTCTCACGAAAACGGTCATCACTGGCATCAACAACATGTAACAAAATGTCAGCTTCCTGCGTCTCTTGTAATGTTGCCTTGAACGCAGCGACCAAGTCGTGTGGTAGATGACGGATAAAACCTACGGTATCTGCGAGAATTGCAGGCCCGACATCTGCCAAATCAATCTTACGTAGTGTTGGGTCTAGGGTTGCAAACAGTTGGTCTGCCGCATAAACACCAGCACTTGTGATGCGATTGAAAAGTGTTGATTTCCCTGCGTTGGTATAACCAACCAAAGAAATTGTTGGGATTTCAGCTCGATTACGAGCACGTCGTCCTTGTTCACGCTGTTTAGCAACTTTCGCTAAACGACGTAGTATTGCCTTTATACGGTCACGCAACAAACGTCGATCGGTTTCCAGTTGAGTTTCACCTGGACCACGAAGACCAATACCACCTTTCTGCCTTTCAAGGTGAGTCCAACCACGAATCAATCGGGTAGAGATATGACGAAGCTGAGCGAGCTCAACTTGTAGCTTACCTTCATGAGTTCGCGCACGTTGTGCAAAAATATCTAAGATCAAACCCGTGCGATCAATCACACGACATTTACACAATTGCTCGAGGTTGCGCTCTTGGGCAGGAGAGAGGGAGTGGTTAAAAATCACAATTTCAGCACCGGTCAGCTGAACAGCTTGTGCGATTTCTAGGGCTTTACCTTCTCCAACGTAGTATTTAGGGAGTGGGGATTGTCGGCTACCAGTAATCACTTGTAGCGTTTCTACCCCCGCTGAGGAGACCAGCATTTCACATTCGCTTAGATCTTCCCATTCTCCCTCTTGCGTGAAGTTGATATGAACAAGTACGGCTCGCTCGCCGGATTCATAACGGTCAAACAAGCAACCAACTCCTTATTACAGCGCAAGCTGTACAAATTGAACGATTAATCTTCAGTCTTCTCTGGACGATCAGATGGCGTGCGTTGCTCGCCGCTGTGGTGACTAACTGCGCGAGCAGGTACCACAGTAGAAATCGCATGCTTGTAAACCATTTGGTTTACTGTGTTCTTCAATAAGATCACGAATTGATCGAAAGACTCGATCTGACCTTGCAGCTTAATGCCGTTAACAAGATAGATAGAGACTGGAATGCGCTCACGACGGAGTGCATTTAGGAATGGGTCTTGTAGCGATTGCCCCTTAGCCATTTTATTTTCCTTATTTGTATTTTGTTGTAATTATTTAGCTAGTGGTGCACAAAAAGGTGCGGCCTTTGCATCTGAGCTAAATGAATAAAAAAACTCCGTTGTTATTGAAAGGCTGTGATTTTTAAAAGCCTCAATAACGGATCCTTTCCAGAGTATATTCACGCAAAAGCGATCACATTATACACAGCAATACTAATCAGATGCTATTGCATCTGAAAGAGTTTCTAACGCTTGATCAATGTTTTCGCTATCTAACCAAGTTAAATCATCCCAACTGCGCAACCAGGTGATTTGTCGCTTGGCCAACTGACGGGTTGCACAGACACCACGGAAAACCGCTTCGTCTAAATCACAATTACCGTCTAAATAATCCCACATCTGCCTATAACCAACGCATCGGATCGATGGCAGTTCAGGGTGAAGATCTTCTCTGGCGTACAACGCCTTCATTTCATCTTCAAACCCAGCTTCTATCATCTTCTCGAAACGCAGCTCAATGCGGCGATGGAGTTCAGTCCTTTCCTTGGGAGCTATTGCAAATTGTTTTACACGAAATGGCAGGCTATCGCCTTTCGTTTGAGTTAGCTCTGTTAATGTTTTACCCGAAATTCGGTAAACTTCCAATGCCCTTGAAAGCCTTTGTGGATCATTTGGGTGTATTCTTTCAGCGGATACGGGATCTATCTCTCTTAATTGATCGTGCAATGCCTGCCAACCTTGTTCGATAGATTCCGCTTCAATCTGCTTACGAATCTCTTGATCCGCGGCTGGTAATGGCGATAAACCTTCCAACAATGCTTTGTAGTACAGCATTGTGCCACCAACAAGTAACGGGATTTTGCCTTCCGCTACAATCTTATTCATTTCATTGATCGCATCACGACGAAAATCTGCCGCAGAATACGCTTCGCTTGGATCCAAAATATCAATCAAGCGATGAGGCGCGAGCTCAAGCTCTTCCGCATCCGGTTTAGCGGTACCAACATCCATGTCTTTGTAGATCAATGCCGAATCGACGCTGATGATCTCTACAGGGTATTTCTGACGTAAGCGGATAGCTAAATCTGTTTTTCCTGACGCCGTTGGGCCCATTAAAAACAACGCTAAAGGTAATTTTTCAGTCATGATATTTTGTATTTGCTTCTCTGTTTTAGCGCTTTTTAGCAAAGGGCTTTGTGTCGCGACGTATTCAGCTAAAAAGACAAAGGTCGTCGCGAAAAAATTAAACCGTAAACGCGGCTATAGTCGCTGAAAAGTCGATAGGATTAACAAACTCTGGATCATCTAATGGAAGTAGACCATGCCAAAGTTGTTCTAGTTCCCCAACTAGTTGAACCGCTTCAGATAAAGTGTAGTCGCTTTTTACTTGTGCGGTTTGAATCCCGATCCAGTTAACCAAAGCTGACAACATGTCATTAGGTTGCTTCACTGCACCCTGGGCATTTATTGAAGCCGCGTAAGATAACAGATCTGGGATCAAAATTTGTAAGTTTTGCTGCCTTAAAGGAGAAGGCACGCCCATCACCATTACCGCCTCGCTGTTTCGCGCCTTAAGCTCAATCCCCAGTAATGCCAGAGTTTGACTCAGCGCCTTAGCAACTTCGACAAGTTCACTACCCAGCTTAATCGATAAAGGCACCAATAACGGTTGGCTTTTTAACGCGCCACCTCGAGTATCAAGCTGACCAACAACACGTAATAATTCAGCCTTAGCTAAGGAAACCAAAACACAGCCATTCTTGTTGCCCATCACGAGATATTGACGTTCAACAACCGAGACCGCTTTCCCCAAATCCGTCACTGCTGCTCTTGGCTTTAAATGAACAGGATTCTGTTGAGCAGGCTTAGCTTCTTTATTTTCTTTATTTTCTAAGTTGTCTCTGGTTTCTACTGGTGCCACATGCTCTTGAGAAGATGAAGGCTGTACAACTTGATCATCAAAATCAGGCGTTTTCAAAAGCTCTTTATAGGCTTTCACTTCTCGCTTAGAGGGCGCGGGTTCACCATGATGTTGGTGTGGCTCTTTCTCTTTTTTAGGTTCAGGTCGAGACTCTATCCACTCTTGGCGAGAGGAACCGGTAAAACTGCTGTCACTAGTAGCCGAGCTTCGGCCAGCAGATGAACTTGAGCTGGTTGATGAGCTTGGGCTAATTGATGAAACATAATGTCGCCCACCATCATTAACGCTGTGTTGAGGCTTATCAAAAGCGTGCTCTGATTCTGCTTTTCTCGGGTAGGCAGGCGTTTGCTCAATAGCGTGTCGCACCCTATCCGAAACTTGGGTTTGATCCGAACTGCTAGGCATTACGCTTTCTGGCTCAGCGAAACTTGCAACACCATCAACTGCAGAGCTCGTACTATCTTGCTGATGATGAATCACTTCTGACTGATGAAAAGCCGACTGATTGATTGGTGCAGCATCGATCTGCTTGCTCTGCGCTAAACCATCGCTCAATGCTTGGTAAATAAAGTCATGCACAAGGCGCGCTTGATGAAAACGCACTTCATGTTTTGCAGGGTGGACATTCACGTCCACCTGATGTGGGTCGAGTTCAATGAACAACACATACGTCGCGAATTGGTCTGGACGCAGGCTGGTTTCGTAGCTTTGACGAATCGCATGATTGATCAGCTTGTCACGCATCATACGACCATTCACATAGCAGTATTGCAGGTCGCTTTGCTGTCTGGCTCCTTCTGGCGTGGTGATCCAGCCATGAAGTTTTAGGCCTTGATGCTCAAGTTCGATCTTAAGCATATGACGAACAAAAGGATTGCCACATACCGCAGCGATGCGCTTTTCTGCTTGAACTTGTGTTTTTGCAGCGCGGTACTGACGAATCATCTTGCCGTTATGACGAAGGTTGATCGTCACATCAAAGCGACTTAATGCAATACGCTTGAGCAACTCATCAATATGGGTGAATTCAGTCTTCTCGGTGCGTAAGAATTTGCGGCGCGCTGGTGTATTGAAGAACAGATCCAACACCTCAACCGAAGTACCAATTGGGTGTGCTGCTGGCTGCAGTTTTACCTGCATATCACGACCTTCACTGTGTGCTGCCCAAGCTTGATCTTGAGTGGCAGGGCGTGAAGTCATGGTTAAGCGCGCAACCGAGCTAATACTCGCCAGCGCTTCACCACGGAAACCGAGGCTGACGATCGCCTCTAGGTCATCAAGAGTGTGGATTTTGGAGGTAGCATGACGACTCAGTGCCAAGGCAAGCTCATCTTTTACGATGCCTTTACCATTGTCACGAACGCGGATCATCTTGGCGCCACCTTTCTCGATATCAATATCGATACGTGTCGCACCAGAATCCAAACTGTTCTCAACCAACTCTTTTACAACAGAAGCGGGTCTTTCTACCACCTCACCCGCTGCGATTTGGTTAGCTAACCGAGCTGGCAGTATTTTGATCGTCATATTTATAGCTACCTTACTGCCATTGATGGAAACGCTGCTACGTTTGCACTAGTTCTTATTTTTTATCATTGATATACCTGAAGCTGTTTAGCATTCCCAAGACTACTTGTGAGGAATAATCAACACTTGGCCGATAGCTAGACTGTCAGATCTTAGCTTATTCGCTTGGCGAATGCTGTTGACGCTCACGCCGTATTTCGAAGCTATCTTGCCAAGGTAATCACCTCTTGCAACTTTGTGTTTGCGCAGAGGAACATCTTTAACTTCAACCGTAATACGTAACTTTTGGCCTACTCTCACCGTCTCTGATTTCAAACGGTTCTCACGTTTAATATCAGCCACCGACACTTTATAGCGGCTGGCGATCTTACCTAGGTACTCTCCAGACTTAACCGTGTGAGTGATGGTCTTCGTTTTAACCGCACTGCTTGATGATGAAGTTGAAGCACTGCCTGGAATCTTAAGTACTTGGCCAATTGCTAGGCTGCTCGATTTCAGATTGTTGAACTTCATCAACGTCTGTGTCGACGTACCATACTTGCTCGCAATCACAGACAAAGACTCACCACGAGAGACTTTATGTTGGCTCACGCTGCCCGTTGATGACGTTGCGTTAGACAAGATAATCCCTTCAGGCGGGTTAGCCTTCAAATACTTAACCACCGCTTTAGTCACTGCTCGTGCCAATTTATCTTGGTGCGAACGTTGGAAAAGAAGCTTCTCTTCCGTCGGATTCGAAATAAAACCTGTCTCTACAAGTACTGATGGGATCTGTGGTGAACGTAATACTGCTAAGCTGGTGTTAATCGGCTTGCTATTGTGCAGTTTCGCAACCTTACCCATTTCAGACAGAATTGCCGTTGCCAGTTTGTATCCCTCTTTTTGAGAGTGGCTAAACTGCAAATCAAGCAGGGTTTGGTTTACGTTCTTATCATCAATATTGCTTGTGAACGCTGCACCGCTACCACCAAGCAATTCAGACTGTTTCTCTTTATTCTCAATCCAACGAGAGATCTCTGTATTTGCGCGTCGAGTGTTCAATACAAACACTGAACCACCTCTTGGTTGAGGCGTCGTAAAGGCGTCGGCGTGAATAGAGATCAACAGGTGAGCTTCATTCTCTCGAGCAATCGCAACACGTCGATTCAGGTTCACAAAGTAATCAGCATTACGAGTCATACGAGTTTTGATCCCCGGGACCGCATTCAGTTGAGCTGCTAACTTCTTAGAAATACTCAGAGTCGCGTCTTTTTCGTATTTACGCGTAGGACCAATCGAACCTGGGTCTTCACCACCGTGGCCAGGATCAATCACAATTAGAATATCTTTCTGGCGCTTAACCTGATTAATGTTCTTACTTACCGTTGGCTTACTCGGTGTCGATGTCGCTTTACTTGCCGCACCATGAGGTAAGTCGATCACCAAACGGTGTCCATACTGACCACCTGGGGTCGGGCTCAGTTTGAATAATTCGGCTTTAGACGACTGCTTTAACTCAAAAACCAAGCGATAGGTGTTTTTGTCTGGCGGTGAGCTCTTACGAATCTTAGATAGAACAGGGCTGTCTTTCACCTCGACCGGTAACTTAGTCGCAAGACTGGTATTTTTTAAATCAACCACTAAGCGACTCGGGCTACTCAGGGTGAAATAGCTAAAGTCCGCTTCTGATTTTAAGTCGATAACCACACGAGTTCCTTCTGGAGAAGGCCAAATCCTTAAACTTTTCAGTGAGTTTGCAGAAACAAGTGAAGAAAACAGTATAGAAAAAACAGCAGCCATCATGGCCACTGTTGAAATAAGGCGTTTAGAAATCAACATAACTCCAACTGACTAAGTAAGCGCTGTCCGTATTCACTATTAGCGGTTAAAGAAACAATACGGTGATCGTCTTGGTAACGAATATCAATATCCAAATCGGCTTCTGGTAGCATCCCATAACCTTTCTCAGGCCATTCAACCAAACAGATAGCATCCGGAGTAAAGTAGTCACGAATTCCCATAAACTCTAACTCTTCAGGATCGGCTAGGCGATAAAGGTCAAAGTGGTACACCTGCCAATCTGCAAGTTGATAAGGTTCAACTAGAGTATACGTTGGGCTTTTTACATTTCCTTGATGGCCAAGTGCTTTTACAAAGCCACGACTGAAAGTCGTTTTACCTGCGCCAAGATCACCATGCAGATAAATAGTCGTCTGCTGTGAGCAAAGATTAGAAAGCTCCGTTCCTAATTGAATCGTTGCTTGTTCATCTTTCAAAGTAAATTGTTTCGTGCTCATGAATACGTTCTCTAAAAATCGATCGTTGACTATATAAAAATCAAAAGAACAAGAATAGTAAACCGTGATGCTTTTGGGAGACAAGCACTCAAGTGTAAGTTCTATGAAAAATACTGCTCAAAACGCGTCTGTTCTGGTCAACACCACTAAGATCCGTTAAGATCCGCCCCCATTTTTGCCGAACCTAATTTTAATTAGCCTTATCTCTAATTGTAAAACAGAGAAAATAAGAAATAAGCCATGAATCTAGACCATCTTGCTGAAAAAATTAAAATCTGGGGAAAAGAGCTGGGCTTTCAAAAAGTTGGCATCTGCGATGTTGATTTAAGTGAACACGAAGCCCCTCTTCAAGCATGGCTAGATGCTGGCAACCACGGCGAAATGGATTGGATGGCTCGACATGGGATGATGCGTGCACGTCCTGATGAACTTCACCCAGGCACAATTCGAGTGATCAGCGCTCGAATGAACTACCTACCACCAGAAGCTCAGTTCGCCTCTAACCTAAGCGATACCACTCAAGGCTACATCAGCCGCTATTCTTTAGGCCGCGACTATCACAAATTGTTCCGTAACCAGTTGAAAAAGCTAGGACAAAGAATTGAAAAAGAGGTCGAGGGTTTAGACTCACGCCCTTTCGTCGATTCAGCGCCCATTTTGGAAAGACCACTCGCTCAAAAAGCAGGGTTGGGCTGGACAGGTAAACACTCATTAATTCTTGATAAAGACGCTGGCTCTTGGTTCTTTCTAGGGGAGCTGTTAGTTAACATCCCTCTTCCCACGGATGAACCCAGTGTTGATGAGTGCGGCAAATGCACCGCATGTATCACTTCTTGCCCAACGGGTGCCATTATTGCTGATGGCGTGGTTGATGCGCGCAAATGTATTTCGTACTTAACCATTGAATATGATGGTGTGATCCCTGAAGAGTATAGAGATGCCATTGGTAACCGTATCTACGGTTGCGATGATTGTCAGTTAGTTTGCCCGTGGAATCGTCATGCCGAACTCACAGAGCAAACAGACTTTCACCGCAGAGAAGATTTCCAAGAAGCCGATCTGGTTTCACTTTCAAGTTGGGACGAAGCAACCTTCCTAAAGAAAATGGAAGGCTCAGCAATCAGACGTATCGGCCACACCCAGTGGTTACGCAATATCTTTGTTGCGATGGGCAATGCACCATTTCAACAACGCATTATTGAAACCCTGGAGTCTCATCAAGGCAAAAACGAAATGCTTGATGTGCATATTGAGTGGGCTTTGAATAAACAACTACAGCAGTTACCCAACGCTAGCAGTGTGCAAGAAGATAGCTCTACGCAGAAAAATAGCTGTGTGCAAAAAAGTAACAGCAAAATCTCCACCAAAAAGCACAGACTGATACGTATAGTAGAGAAAGGACTACCAAGAGACGCCTAGCCCTTTTGGTATCAACGATTGACAGCGACACCCACATCGATAGTCCAATATTTAAGACAACTCGTTGCACATAATTTTAGAACAATGTTTGACCTTGTTCTCAATTCTAACAATGTGGAAAAAATTCAGAACTCTCGTAAACTTCCGACACCCGAGCAAAGTTAAACACAGTACCGATAAATGATTAAGATCAAAAAACAACAAGTTAACGATCTTTTATTAAATCCAAGATAGGCATCCAACTTGATAAAAAACAACAAGTTACGATCGCTGCAATTCATCTAATATATTGAAAACAAGAAAGATCTTTTAGGGATAGGTAAAGAATTAAGCCTGAAACAACTTTATCAACCAAGTTATCCACACCTAACATTTTGTGGATAAGTCTGTTTATAGATGTGAAAAACCTCAAGTATCTGCTTCAGAGACCTGATGTTTACTAGCATTCCAGTTGCTAAGAAAAATTTAAGACAAAAAAATATCCACCATGATGGAGGATTATTTGCTTTTTGGGGGGATTATGCTTCGCAGCATTAAAGAAAGAGCGTGACCCTTAAGGTCGTCTTTAAACTCTGTGATCTAAAGAAAAACACGGTGGTTTAAAGAGTCTTAATAGCTTTTTAGAAGAAAGCTGGAGCGATACATCGGGTTCGAACCGATGACCTCAACCTTGGCAAGGTTGCGCTC
>NZ_JBFSUL010000090.1:0-14353 GCF_041467395.1 Vibrio sp. 10N.247.310.98
ACGAGATACGAGATACGAGATACGAGATACGAGATACGAGATACGAGATACGAGACATTTTTGAAAATTGGAGCAGATAAGACAAGCAAAAAGTGCCAAACATCATGGTGCAATTTCTATTATCTTTTCCTTGTTCTACAGACACAAAAAAGCCGAGCTAATGCTCGGCTTTTGTATTAAGAATCTAGTATAGATTACTCAGCAGCTTCTTCAGCAGCTGGGCGGTCTACAAGCTCAATGTAAGCCATTGGAGCTTTATCACCAGTACGGAAACCACATTTAAGAATGCGAGTGTAACCACCTTGGCGAGCCGCGAAACGCGGGCCTAGTTCATTAAATAGTTTTGCCACAACTTCGTTATCACGAGTGCGAGCAAATGCAAGACGACGGTTAGCAACACTGTCTGTCTTAGCTAGGGTAATCAATGGCTCAATTACGCGACGTAGTTCTTTTGCTTTAGGCACGGTAGTTTTAATAACTTCGTGACGAACAAGAGAGCTAGCCATGTTGCTGAACATCGCTTTGCGATGACTGCTGTTGCGGTTGAGTTGACGACCACTTTTACGATGGCGCATGACCTAATCCTTCTAACTTTTCGATTAATCTTCAGCGATTGACGCTGGTGGCCAGTTTTCTAGACGCATGCCTAGAGAAAGACCACGTGAAGCAAGCACATCTTTAATCTCTGTAAGAGATTTCTTACCAAGGTTTGGCGTTTTAAGTAGCTCAACCTCAGTGCGCTGTACAAGATCACCGATGTAGTGAATCGCTTCTGCTTTCAAACAGTTAGCAGAGCGAACTGTTAGTTCAAGATCGTCTACAGGACGTAGTAGGATAGGATCGAATTCTGGCTTCTCTTCCTTCTCCTCAGGTACACGTACATCACGAAGATCTACGAACGCATCCAATTGTTCAGCTAAAATAGTAGCTGCACGACGGATTGCTTCCTCAGGTTCTAGAGTACCGTTCGTTTCCATATCGATAACAAGCTTGTCTAAATCAGTACGTTGTTCTACACGTGCCGCTTCTACAGCGTAAGCGATTTTATCAACCGGGCTGTAAGTAGCGTCAACTAGTAGACGACCGATAGGACGCTCATCTTCTTCAGTATGGATACGAGCTGAAGCTGGAACGTAACCACGACCACGTTCTACTTTGATACGCATAGCGATCTCAGCGTTGTCATCCGTTAGGTGACAAATTACGTGCTCAGGGTTAGCGATCTCTACATCACCATCGTGGGTGATGTCACCTGCAACAACAGGGCCTGAGCCTGATTTGTTCAGTGTAATAAACACTTCATCTTTGCCTTCAGCAACGCGTACAGCCAAACCTTTAAGGTTTAGAAGGATTTCCAGGATATCTTCCTGAACGCCTTCTTTAGTGCTGTATTCGTGTAGCACACCTTCAATTTCAACTTCTGTTACGGCACAACCCGGCATAGAAGATAGAAGAATGCGGCGAAGAGCATTACCTAGAGTGTGGCCGAAACCGCGCTCTAATGGCTCAAGAGTTACTTTCGCGTGTGTCGTATTGATCTGTTCAATGTCAACAAGACGCGGCTTAAGAAATTCTGTTACAGAACCCTGCATTGTGTCCTCTCTTTTTTTAACCTTACTTAGAGTAAAGTTCGACGATCAAGTGTTCATTGATGTCAGCTGATAGGTCAGAACGCTCAGGCATACGCTTGAATGTACCTTCCATTTTGCCAGCATCTACTTCAATCCAAGTTGGCTTTTCACGTTGTTCAGCAACTTCTAGAGCCGCTTTAATACGAGATTGCTGTTTAGCTTTCTCGCGGATAGAAACAACGTCGTTTGCCGCTACTTTGAAAGAAGGAACGTTTACAACTTTACCGTTAACTAGAATAGACTTGTGGCTAACTAGTTGACGAGATTCAGCACGAGTGGCGCCAAAGCCCATACGGTAAACTACGTTATCAAGACGACCTTCAAGAAGCTGAAGCAGGTTTGCACCTGTGTTGCCTTTAAGACGTGCAGCTTCTTTGTAGTAGTTGCGGAATTGTTTTTCTAGAACGCCGTAGATACGACGAACTTTTTGCTTCTCACGAAGCTGAACGCCATACTCAGATAGACGACCGCGACGAGCGCCGTGTACACCTGGTGCGTTATCAATTTTACACTTGGTATCGATCGCACGGACACCAGACTTAAGGAATAAGTCAGTACCTTCGCGACGGCTAAGCTTAAGCTTAGGACCCAAATATCTTGCCATGATCTTTCTCCAATATTCCTAGAAACGAAACTTAAACGCGACGTTTCTTAGGTGGACGACAACCGTTATGAGGGATTGGTGTCGCATCAACAATGTTAGTGATACGGAAACCAGCAGCGTTCAGTGCACGAACAGTAGATTCGCGACCTGGACCTGGACCCTTAACCATAACTTCCAAGTTCTTTAGGCCATATTCTTTAGCCATTTCACCACAACGCTCAGCTGCAACTTGTGCTGCGAACGGAGTAGATTTACGAGAACCACGGAAACCTGAACCACCTGCTGTAGCCCATGCAAGAGCGTTGCCTTGACGGTCAGTGATAGTTACGATTGTGTTGTTGAAAGAAGCATGAATGTGCGCTACGCCATCAGCTACTTGCTTGCGTACGCGCTTACGCGCGCGAGTTGGTTGTTTTGCCATTGTACTCTACCTTATCCGACTATTTCTTGATCGGCTTGCGCGGACCCTTACGGGTGCGAGCGTTGGTTTTAGTACGCTGTCCACGTAGTGGTAGACTGCGACGATGACGAAGACCGCGGTAACAGCCAAGGTCCATAAGACGCTTGATGTTCATCGATACTTCACGACGTAGATCACCTTCTACAGTGTACTTAGCTACACCATCACGCAGTTGATCGATCTGCTCTTCAGTTAGTTCACTGATCTTAGCATCTTCAGCAATACCCACTTCAGCTAGAATAGCTTGAGAGCGAGTTTTACCGATACCGTAGATTGCAGTAAGTGCAATTACAGAATGCTTATGATCAGGAATGTTAATGCCGGCTATACGGGCCATTATTCACTCCTAAGGGGTTCATAAAAGAATTATCCGCAGCAAAGCCCGTTATGGATACGCTGCGGCATACTACTTCTTTTGCACGCAAAAGGTAGGCCGAGGAATATACTCGACTCTACCTTGTATTTCAAGTAAAAATTTCTGCTAATTAGCCTTGGCGTTGCTTATGCTTTGGCTCACTGCAAATCACGCGAACGACACCGTTACGCTTGATAACTTTACAGTTACGGCAGATTTTTTTAACGGAAGCACGAACTTTCATTGCTAAACTCCGTAAATGGAATCGAAATTGTTACCACCGAATTAACGGCCGTAACCCTTCAGATTCGCTTTCTTTAACACAGAATCATACTGTTGTGACATCAGATGAGTCTGTACCTGTGCCATGAAATCCATGATAACTACCACTACGATTAGTAGTGATGTGCCGCCAAAGTAGAAACGAACGTTCCACGCGACCATCATGAACTCAGGAATCAGACATATAAAAGTAATGTATAGAGCGCCCGCAAGGGTTAATCTAGTCATCACTTTATCGATATATTTCGCTGTCTGCTCACCTGGGCGGATACCGGGTACGAATGCACCAGACTTCTTCAAGTTATCAGCTGTTTCACGTGGGTTAAACACCAACGCTGTATAGAAGAAACAGAAGAAGATTATAGCTGCTGCATAAAGCATTACATACAAAGGTTGACCTGGGCTAAGAGCTAATGACACGTCAGTTAACCAACCGAACGCGCTGCTTTCACCATTTTGACCAAACCACTGCGCTAATGTTCCTGGGAACAAAATAATACTTGATGCGAAAATCGCTGGAATAACACCTGCCATATTAATCTTAAGAGGCAAGTGAGAGCTTTGTGCTGCAAAAACTTTACGACCTTGTTGACGTTTCGCATAGTTAACGACGATACGACGTTGACCACGTTCCATGAAAACTACGAAGTAAATAACAGCAAAAGACAATACAGCAATCAACAGCAGAAGAAGCACATGCAATTCACCTTGACGCGCTTGCTCGATTGTTTGACCGATTGCAGAAGGCAATCCAGCAACAATACCTGCAAAAATCAGAATGGAAATACCATTACCGATTCCTCGCTCAGTGATTTGTTCACCTAACCACATTAAGAACATGGTACCAGTTACTAAACTCACGGTAGCAATAAGCGTAAACATGGTTTGGTTGATAACAACCAGATTGTCGACCATGTTTGGTAAGCCTGTTGCGATACCAATAGCTTGGAATGTTGCAAGTACAAGCGTGCCGTAGCGTGTATATTGGCTTATCTTACGACGGCCTGCTTCACCCTCTTTCTTGAGTTCCGCTAACGCTGGATGAACTACAGTTAGCAATTGGACTACGATCGATGCCGAAATGTACGGCATGATACCCAATGCTAATATAGATGCACGCTCAAGAGCACCACCGGAGAACATGTTAAACATTTCTACGATGGTACCTTTTTGCTGATCGAACAAATCGGCAAGTACAGCTGCGTCAATACCAGGGATCGGCACAAAAGAGCCGGCTCGGAATACTAAAAGTGCACCAATTACGAATAATAAGCGCGACTTTAGTTCACTTAAGCCGCTCTGAGCACTACGAAAATCTTGTCCTGGTTTCTTAGCCATCTGTACCTCGTTCCTCGAGATTATTCCTCGATTTTACCGCCTGCAGCTTCGATTGCAGCTTTAGCGCCTTTAGTCACGCGTAGACCTTTAACAGTCACAGCTTTGCTTAGGTCACCAGAAAGAACGATCTTAACAAACTCGATGTTCTTAGTGATAACGTTAGCAGCTTTAAGGCTGTTAAGATCAACTACGTCACCTGTTACTTTCGCTAGCTCAGCTAGACGAACTTCAGCAGACACTAGGCTCTTACGAGAAGTGAAACCGAATTTAGGTAGACGTTGTTTTAGAGGCATTTGACCGCCTTCAAAACCTGGACGAACAGAGCCGCCAGAACGTGACTTTTGACCTTTGTGACCGCGGCCACCTGTTTTACCAAGGCCAGAACCGATACCACGACCTACACGCTTCTTAGAAGGTTTAGAGCCAGCAGCCGGTGATAGAGTATTCAAACGCATTCTGATTACTCCTCAATCTTAACCATGTAGTAAACCTTGTTGATCATACCGCGTACGCACGGTGTATCTTCAAGTTCTACTGTATGGTTGATGCGACGAAGACCTAGACCTTTAAGACACGCTTTGTGCTTAGGTAGGCGACCAATTGAGCTTTTAGTTTGAGTTACTTTAATAGTTGCCATCGTGTGCTTACTCCGAAATAGATTCAACAGTTAGACCACGTTTAGCAGCAACCATTTCTGGTGACTTAACGTCTACTAGAGCACCAATCGTTGCACGAACGATGTTGATCGGGTTCGTTGAACCGTATGCTTTAGAAAGTACGTTATGTACGCCCGCAACTTCAAGTACAGCACGCATTGCACCGCCGGCAATAACACCTGTACCTTCTGCAGCTGGCTGCATGTAAACTTTAGAGCCCGAATGACGACCTTTCACCGGGTGGTGAAGAGTGCCTTCGTTAAGCGATACTGTAACCATGTTACGGCGCGCTTTTTCCATTGCTTTTTGAATCGCAGCAGGTACTTCACGAGCTTTGCCGTAACCGAAACCTACGCGACCGTTACCGTCACCAACTACTGTTAGTGCAGTAAAGCTCATGATTCGACCACCTTTAACCGTCTTAGATACACGGTTAACTGCGATCAGCTTTTCTTGCAAATCATTAGCTTGTTGTTGTTCTTTAGCCATCTTCCAACCCTACCTTAGAATTTCAGACCAGCTTCGCGAGCAGATTCTGCTAGCGCCGCTACTCGACCGTGGTATTGGAAACCAGAACGATCAAATGCAACTGAAGCTACGCCTTTTTCAAGAGCGCGCTCAGCAACAGCTTTACCAACTGCTTTAGCTGCATCAACGTTACCAGTGTTCTTAACTTGCTCACGGATCGCTTTTTCTACAGTAGAAGCAGCTGCGATAACCTCAGAGCCGTTTGCCGCGATAACTTGTGCGTAAACATGGCGAGGAGTACGGTGTACTACCAGGCGAGTTGCACCAAGTTCTGCAATCTTACGACGTGCACGTGTAGCACGACGGATGCGAGATGCTTTCTTATCCATAGTGATACCTTACTTCTTCTTAGCTTCTTTAGTACGCACATTTTCATCTGCGTAACGAACACCTTTGCCTTTGTAAGGCTCAGGAGCACGGTAAGAACGAATGTCAGCCGCAACTTGACCTACTACTTGCTTATCGCAACCAGTAATGATGATCTCAGTTTGGCTAGGGCACTCAGCTTTAATACCTTCAGGTAGAGCGTGCTCTACTGGGTGAGAAAAACCAAGAGTTAGAGCTACAGAGTTGCCTTTCATAGCAGCACGGTAACCAACACCCTTAAGAGTTAGCTTCTTAGTGAAGCCCTCAGTAACACCCACAACCATGTTATTAACTAGAGCGCGAGCTGTACCAGCTTGTGCCCATGCGTTAGTAACACCTTCTTTCGGACCGAAAGTTAGGTTGGTTTCTTCCTGTGCAATAACTACGGCGCTGTTAAGAACGCGAGTAAGCTCACCTTTGCTACCTTTTACAGTAACTTCTTGGCCGTTTAGTTTCACCTCTACGCCAGCTGGAATAGCGACAGGTGCTTTAGCAACACGAGACATAATCTACTCCTTAAGCTACGTAACAGATGATTTCACCGCCAAGACCTGCTTTACGAGCAGCACGGTCAGACATCAGACCCTTGGAAGTAGAAACAACTGCAATACCAAGACCACCCATCACTGTAGGTAAAGAGTCTTTATTTTTATAAACTCTTAGACCAGGACGTGATACACGCTTGATTTGCTCGATTACAGGTTTAGCTTGGAAGTACTTAAGAGTAACTTCTAGCTCAGGTTTTGCTTCGCTGTTAACAGCGAAGTCTACGATGTAACCTTCAGCTTTAAGTAATGCAGCAATTGCAACTTTAAGCTTTGAAGAAGGCATTTTTACAGCAACTTTGTTTGCTGCCTGACCGTTACGAACTCGGGTCAGCATATCCGAAATCGGATCTTGCATGCTCATAAGATTTACTCCAAATGATTAAGTGGCAATTACCAGCTAGCCTTACGAAGACCCGGAATCTCGCCTTTCATGCAAGCTTCACGAACCTTAATGCGGCTTAGACCGAATTTACGTAGGTAACCGTGTGGACGACCAGTTTGGTTGCAACGGTTGCGCTGACGTGATGCACTTGAATCACGTGGAAGAGATTGCAGTTTAAGAACCGCATTCCAACGATCTTCTTCAGATGCGTTTACATCGCTAATGATAACTTTTAGCGCAGAACGCTTTTCAGCGAACTTAGCTACTAGTTTTGCACGTTTAGCTTCACGTGCTTTCATTGATTGTTTAGCCATAACAGTAACCCTACCCTTACTTACGGAATGGGAAGTTAAAGGCAGCCAGCAGAGCTCGGCCTTCCTCATCGGAACCCGCAGAAGTCGTGATAGTGATATCAAGACCGCGGACACGATCGACTTTATCGTAGTCGATTTCCGGAAAGATGATTTGCTCGCGAACGCCCATGCTGTAGTTACCGCGACCGTCAAAAGACTTAGCGCTAACACCACGGAAATCACGTACACGTGGAAGTGCGATAGAGATTAAACGCTCTAAAAATTCCCACATGCGCTCACCACGCAAGGTTACTTTACAACCAATTGGGTAGCCTTCACGAATTTTGAAACCAGCTACAGATTTACGCGCTTTAGTGATAAGTGGCTTTTGACCAGAGATCGTTGCCATATCAGCTGCTGCGTTTTCTAGCAGTTTCTTATCGTTGATTGCTTCACCAACGCCCATATTTAGGGTGATTTTCTCAATCCTAGGGACTTGCATGACGCTTGTGTAGCTGAACTCTTTGGTAAGCTCAGCGACTACAGACGACTTGTAGTAATCATGCAGTTTCGCCATAGTAGAACTCCAAATTACTTCTAATTAGTTAGAAACAGTTTCGCCGTTAGATTTGAAGAAACGAACTTTCTTGCCATCTTCGATACGGAAACCGATACGGTCTGCTTTACCAGTAGCCGCGTTAAAAACAGCAACGTTAGAAGCATCAATAGCTGCTTCTTGTTCAACGATGCCACCTTGTTGACCTAGAGCCGGAACCGGCTTTTGGTGTTTCTTAACAAGGTTGATGCCTTCAACGATAACTTTACCAGTTGTCAGAACCTTAGTTACTTTACCTTTCTTGCCTTTATCTTTACCAGCAAGAATGATTACTTCGTCATTACGACGGATTTTAGCTGCCATATTGCCGCTCCTTACAGAACTTCAGGTGCTAGTGATACAATCTTCATGAATTTCGCGTTACGAAGTTCACGAGTCACAGGACCAAAGATACGTGTGCCGACTGGTTGCTCAGTAGTGTCATTTAACAATACACAAGCATTACTGTCGAAGCGAATGACAGAACCGTCTGGGCGACGAACGCCTTTACGGGTGCGCACTACTACCGCCTTCAGAACATCACCTTTCTTTACTTTACCGCGAGGAATCGCTTCCTTCACTGTAACCTTGATGACGTCACCGATATGTGCATAACGGCGGTGAGAGCCACCCAGAACCTTAATACACATTACCTTGCGCGCGCCAGAGTTATCTGCTGCGTCAAGTGTACTTTGCATCTGGATCATTGTTAGTGCTCCGCTAAATATTAAAACTAGACCCTCTCGGGTCGGGCTGCCTCTTTAAAAGGGACGCGAATTGTACCACCCTTTTTTTAAATTGGGTAGACAAAAAACAAGCGGCTCCAAAAAATAATTTGGAGCCGCTTATAAGTTATAGAATTACAAAGATTAAATCTTCGCTTTTTCTAGAACTTTAACCAATGTCCAAGACTTAGTCTTAGACAGAGGACGACACTCAGCGATTTCAACTTTGTCGCCTAGGCCACAAGTGTTGTCTTCGTCGTGTGCGTGTACTTTAGTCGTGCGTTTGATGAACTTGCCGTAAATCGGGTGTTTTACAGTACGTTCAATAGCAACAACGATAGACTTGTCCATCTTGTCACTTACTACACGGCCTTGCTGGATGCGGTTAGTTTCGCTCATTATGCGCCTGCCTTTTCAGTCAAAACAGTTTTCACACGTGCGATGTCACGGCGTACAGCTTTTAGAGTATGAGTTTGCTGAAGTTGACCAGTTGCAGCTTGCATGCGCAAGTTGAACTGTTCACGTAGCAAATTCAATAGCTCAGCGTTAAGCTCTTCAACGTTCTTTTCGCGTAGATCTTGTGCTTTCATCACATCACCTGCTTAGTTACAAAAGTAGTTTTAACAGGCAGTTTACGTGCCGCTAGGCGGAACGCTTCACGTGCCAACTCTTCAGGTACGCCATTCATCTCGTACATAACTTTGCCTGGTTGGATTTGAGCAACCCAGTACGCAACTGAACCTTTACCTTTACCTTGACGAACTTCAAGAGGCTTTTCAGTAATCGGTTTGTCTGGGAAAACACGGATCCAGATTTGACCTTGACGCTTAATGTGACGTGTCATAGCACGACGTGCCGCTTCGATTTGACGTGCAGTCAGACGACCACGGCCAACAGCTTTAAGACCGAATTCGCCGAAGCTTACTTCAGTACCTTTAGCTAGACCACGGTTACGACCAGTCATAACCTTGCGGAACTTAGTACGTTTTGGTTGTAGCATCGTTCGACTCCTTACTTACGGCCTTTACGCTGCTTCTTAGGCTTATCGCCTTTTGGCTCTACTGCGTTAGCAGCTGGCATACCGCCTAGAATCTCACCTTTGAAGATCCAAACTTTAATGCCGATCACACCGTATTGAGTGTGAGCCGAAGAAGTTGCGTAATCAATGTCTGCACGTAGAGTGTGTAGAGGCACACGGCCTTCACGGTACCACTCTGAACGTGCGATTTCAGCACCGCCAAGACGGCCGCCTACTTGTACTTTGATGCCTTTAGCGCCTAGACGCATAGCATTTTGTACCGCACGCTTCATTGCACGACGGAACATAACACGACGCTCTAGTTGAGACGCGATGCTATCAGCTACAAGCTGACCATCTAGCTCAGGCTTACGTACTTCAGCGATGTTAATTTGCGCTGGTACACCTGCGATTTTAGCTACAGCTGCGCGTAGCTTCTCTACGTCTTCACCTTTCTTACCGATAACAACGCCAGGGCGAGCAGTGTGAATAGTCACACGGATGCTCTTAGCTGGACGCTCGATAACGATACGAGATAATGATGCTTTTTGTAGTTCCTTTGTAAGGAACTGACGTACCTTGAAGTCGCCGTCTAGGTTGTCAGCGAATTCGTTGGTATTAGCAAACCATGTAGCATTCCAAGGCTTAACGATGCCAAGACGAATACCATTAGGATGTACTTTCTGACCCATTGCTTACTCTCCTAGTCTTTAGCGATCTGCTACAACAATAGTGATGTGGCTTGAACGCTTCAAGATACGATCCGCACGACCTTTAGCACGAGGCATAATACGCTTCATGATAGGGCCCTCATCTACGAAGATTTTAGCGACATTTAGATCGTCGATATCTGCACCTTCGTTATGTTCCGCGTTAGCGATAGCTGACTCAAGAACCTTCTTAACTAATACAGCAGCTTTTTTGTTGCTGAAAGTTAGAATTTCTAGAGCTTGGTCTACCGACTTACCGCGAATTTGGTCTGCAACTAAGCGAGCTTTCTGTGGAGAAATACGAGCAAAGTTATGTTTAGCTAAAGCTTCCATCATCTACTCCTTATTTCTTCTTAGCTTTCTTATCTGCAGCATGACCGCGATAAGTACGAGTTGGTGCAAATTCGCCCAGTTTGTGACCGATCATTTCTTCGGTAACGAAAACTGGAACGTGCTGACGACCATTATGGACAGCGATGGTCAAACCAATCATTGTTGGGATGATCATTGAGCGACGGGACCAAGTCTTAATAGGCTTTTTGTCTCCGCTTTCCACCGCTTTCTCTACCTTCTTCAGCAAGTGTAGGTCAATAAAAGGACCTTTCTTGAGAGAACGTGGCATGGCGATTCCTCTTTATAAATTATTTAGTGCGACGACGTACGATGTACTTGTCAGTGCGCTTGTTCTTACGAGTCTTGAAGCCCTTAGTAGGAACGCCCCAAGGAGAAACTGGGTGACGACCACCAGATGTGCGGCCTTCACCACCACCATGTGGGTGATCCACCGGGTTCATTACTACACCACGTACGGTTGGACGTACGCCGCGCCAGCGTGAAGCACCAGCTTTACCAAGTTCACGTAGCATATGCTCAGAGTTACCAACTTCACCGATCGTTGCACGACCTTCAGAAAGAACTTTGCGCATCTCACCAGAACGTAGACGGATAGTTACGTATGCACCATCGCGAGCGATGATTTGAGCATAAGCACCAGCCGAACGAGCTAGTTGAGCACCTTTACCAGGCTTAAGTTCAACACAGTGTACAGTAGAACCTACTGGGATGTTGCGCATCGGCAGAGTGTTACCTGCTTTGATTGCAGCATCTACGCCAGATTGAATCTGGTCGCCTGCGTTAACACCTTTAGGTGCAATGATGTAACGACGCTCACCGTCTGCGTACAGAACTAGAGCGATGTTAGCACTACGGTTTGGATCGTATTCTAGACGCTCAACTTTCGCTGGGATGCCATCTTTAGTACGTTTGAAGTCAATTACACGGTAATGGTGCTTATGACCACCACCGATGTGACGTACTGTAATACGACCGTTGTTGTTACGACCACCGTTCTTAGAGTTTTTCTCTAGAAGTGGTGCGTATGGCTTACCCTTGTGTAGGTCAGCGTTAACAACTTTAACGACGTGACGACGACCAGGGGAAGTCGGCTTACATTTAACAATAGCCATTTTTACTACTCCTGTTATTCCGCGCCGCCAACGAAGTCAAGATCTTGACCTTCTTTCAAAGTAACGTAGGCTTTCTTAACGTCTGAACGACGGCCTTCACGCATACCTTGACGTTTGGTCTTACCCTTTAATACAAGAGTATTTACAGACTTAACTTCAACTTCAAATAGCTTTTCTACAGCTGCTTTGATCTCTTTCTTAGTTGCATCTTTAGCTACTTT
The DNA here is from genome assembly GCF_041467395.1 of Vibrio sp. 10N.247.310.98. Classification (NCBI taxonomy): domain Bacteria; kingdom Pseudomonadati; phylum Pseudomonadota; class Gammaproteobacteria; order Vibrionales; family Vibrionaceae; genus Vibrio; species Vibrio sp. 10N.247.310.98. The sequence goes on from NZ_JBFSUL010000090.1 coordinate 12,179, forward strand.
GAAAACGATAGTGTTCGCTTTCTCAGCTGCCATAGTTGCTTTTTCAGAGATGTGCGGAGCACGTAGAACTTTTAAGATACGCTCTTCAGTGATCATGCTAGCATCTCCTCAACTTGCTTAACTGCGTCAGCAGTCATTAGAACCTTGTCGAAAGCGATTAGTGATACTGGATCAACACCAGCAACATCACGTGCATCTACTTTGTATAGGTTACGAGCAGCTAAGAATAGATTTTCATCTACTTCGCCAGTCACAATCAGAACGTCGCTTAGCTCAAGCTCTTTAAGCTTAGCTACAAGTTCTTTTGTTTTTGGTGCTTCTACAGAGAAGTTATCAACAACGATTAAACGCTCTTGACGAACTAGCTCAGAAAGAATGCTCTTCATAGCACCGCGGTACATTTTTTTGTTTACTTTTTGGCTGTGATCTTGTGGTTTCGCAGCAAAAGTAACACCACCTGTACGCCAGATTGGGCTACGAATTGTACCAGCACGTGCGCGGCCAGTACCTTTTTGACGCCATGGCTTAGCGCCACCGCCAGATACTTCAGAACGAGTCTTTTGAGCACGAGTACCTTGACGAGCACCTGCTGCATATGCAACAACTACTTGGTGTACAAGAGCTTCGTTGAAGTCACGTCCGAAAGTAGTCTCGGAAACAGTTAGTGCATCAGCACCTTTAACCATCAATTCCATTACTTACTCCTAGACGTTATGCTTTAACAGCAGGTTTTACGATCACGTTTCCGCCTGTTGAGCCCGGTACTGCACCTTTAATAAGGAGTAGATTGCGCTCAGCGTCAACACGTACGATCTCTAGGTTTTGAGTCGTTACACGCTCAGCACCCATGTGACCTGCCATTTTCTTGCCTTTAAACACGCGGCCTGGAGTTTGACATTGGCCAATTGAACCCGGTGCGCGGTGAGACAAAGAGTTACCGTGAGTCATATCTTGAGTAGAGAAGTTCCAACGCTTGATAGCGCCTTGGAAGCCTTTACCTTTAGATGTACCAGTAACGTCTACTTTTTTAATTTCGTTGAAAAGTTCTACGTTTAGCTCAGCGCCAACTTCAAACTCTTCGCCGTTTTCTAAACGGAATTCCCAAAGACCGCGACCTGCTTCTACACCCGCTTTCGCGAAGTGACCAGCTTCAGGTTTAGTTACACGGTTAGCTTTCTTAGCACCAGTAGTTACTTGGATTGCTGCGTAGCCGTCTGTCTCAAGAGTTTTAACTTGAGAAATACGGTTCGCTTCAACCTCAACAACAGTTACTGGGATAGAAACGCCTTCTTCAGTAAATACGCGGGTCATACCCACTTTACGTCCGACTAGACCAATCATTATTCTTATCTCCCTTAACCTAGGCTGATTTGAACATCAACGCCAGCTGCAAGATCAAGACGCATTAGAGCATCAACAGTTTTATCTGTTGGCTCAACGATGTCGATCAAACGCTTGTGAGTACGGATTTCGTACTGATCACGTGCATCTTTGTTGACGTGTGGAGAGGTAAGAACAGTGAAACGCTCTTTACGAGTAGGAAGTGGAATAGGACCACGAACCTGTGCGCCAGTACGTTTTGCTGTTTCAACGATTTCCGCAGTTGAAGCATCGATTAGCTTGTAATCAAACGCTTTAAGGCGGATACGAATACGTTGGTTCTGCATGAGACAGAGCTCCAATTATTAAAAATTACACAAACAATATCGCCACTCAAACCCGATAAAACGAGAGAATGCCGATTGATTTATGTGAAACCGTAGCACCCAAAATTAGGACGCATTGTCAGTTAACTTTTGAAGTAAACAAGAAGTTTACTATTTTTATTAACCGCGAACATAAGCTGAGTATACATTACTAGGTAAGACCTACTCCTCAGTGCTCATTGGTTCACAACCAGCGTTAGCCAGTGCGATGCATTATACAGATCACACTTTAGTATGCAAGTAGTGTTGGAAAAATAATCGCAATTTATTGGAAGTTGGTTTTGTATCGAGAGGGAAGAAGATAGATGGAAGGTAATATTTCTTTTGAGAAAACAAAAGGGAAGCCGAAGCTCCCCTTTTCAGATGCGTGCTCTTCTAATGAAGAGAGTGCAAAAATCTAAATGCTATTAAGCGAAGATTTTAGCTACAACACCAGCACCAACTGTACGGCCACCTTCGCGGATTGCGA
>NZ_JBFSUL010000091.1:0-14298 GCF_041467395.1 Vibrio sp. 10N.247.310.98
CATCACTTCACGCTACCCCTTATTCCATATGGGTTTTTCATGATCTTGCCCTGACCGCTGCACCGCTGGTTAGTACTAGAAACATAAAAAAAATATTATTAATTAGTCGGTTCACAGGTTCACCTCATAAACAACATTAAACGACCCTTGGTAATTACCTGAACTGAGTGCATTTCCATCGACATCAAAACTAACATCGTATGCTACATCAACTTTGTTACTACCTTCTCCATTCACTGTAATCACTTCTGAATCAGGAAAAGATACGGTATTAAGTACTCCGTCTTGGACAATCACCTTGTCAGGGCTTTCGCAGCCAATGGCACACGTGATTGTGTAGGGTATCTTTTCTAGCGAGTTATCAATATTTGTAAGCTCATAGTCACCTGACGTAGGGCTAAATGTCATAATAACGCCTGTAGGTAAAGTCCCTAACAAGCTAACATCATACCTCGTTGTACCAGAGATCCTTTTTGTTGCAGTATCATACTGGGGTTCAATATTCCCGTCTCCAAGTACCGTTAATGATTCAAGGATCGCAGCTTGATAATCAATCGTGATAATTAACGTCTCCGGCACTCTGGTATAAGTCATCGTACCGGTTTGACTTGTAAAAAAGTAAGTGGGTGAAAGGTTAATTGATGCCGTAAAAGTTCCAGATCCAACAGGGGCTGCGAACACATCATTACTGATATTAGGCAAAGCGAAAGCAGGTCGATAAAACTTAAAAGGCTCTATTCGGCTTGTTGCTGTGTAACCCATTCGCGACACACACAAAGTCGACTCTTGGCCCACTTTCGCACTCGAACCACTTATATTTGTAGCTGCACACTCATTGGCAACTCCCATTCCCACATTTGACCCGTAGTCTTTTGATGTGAAATAACTAGCCGAGCTACCCAAATTATACTCAACGCCTAACAACTCCAGGCTGGTGTTAAAACTTTCGCCTGTAGAATGATTAACAAAGCTAACGTTATTAACGGGTTGGTTATCCATCGTTGCGGGATACCACTCTGCCGTTGGTTGCTCTTGCGCTATCGTCCATGCAGATGGAGATATAGCTTCACTACCGAAATAACTATTTGGCGCCGCATTGTTCCAAACCACAGAGTTGTTTGCTGTAATCGTTCCGTATACATCTGCAGCATGGCTACTATCTAAAGCCGTGAATAATAGCGCTATACTAATTAGGCTATTTCTTTTTAATAGTGATATTTTTGTTATAACTGTAATCATGGTTGGCTACCTTAACGGATAACGAATCGACATTTTGCAGGCCTTCTGCTAATTTTATGGTTTTCTTTCGACCAGATAGTATTGTATTAGTTTGTTTACATTTGTTACTAACAGAATTCGGTTTACAGTTATCAAACTGTATGTAGAAAAATGTGTTACCATTATTTTCCACATAAACTTCTGAACCGTTATATTTAACTTTGTAGTCAACATTAGTATTTTTTGCAGGTACAATATAATAAGGAGCATAACCATAATTAATACCAATTATACTTTCTTTTTTATCTCCATCGATAACGCTAGGCATGAAAGTCACTTGATAAACTTTGTCCTTCTCTAAATCATCACAATTAACCTGACATAAATTCTTTACTGATACACGACGTCTTTCCCCCGGATTTAATATCAGTTTATTGGGTAATAGCGCAAGATCCCATAAAGGTAAATTATCTTTTGTTAGCTCTACCTTTTCTAACTCTCCGTTTTCAACCTTTACTTGGCTAACGTTACCTTTTATATATTCAGGTTCAGTTTTCGAACTAGTCAGAGTAAAAACTCCATTACCATCTTCTCCAGCTATAAGAAGCATTTTATCTATGCTAAATGCATGGCTAAAAGAGGTCGTCATTAATAGTATCGAAGTAAATATTACACGTTGCATAATTTTCTCTATGTTAGTTATAAGCATATGGCGTCATCTCCATATGAACTGCATAATTAATGAGTTCATCAACATACAGTTTGTTTGCCGTAGTTAGTTGCTCAGGAGACTTAGCGAATATATACAAATAACCGCCAAGCTTTTTGTTTATAATTTCAACACCTGAGTTGTTCAGTTTGTTCTGATAGTTCAATACAATATTACTATCCTTGTATTGCCCTAAGTAGTAATAATAAACACCATCAACTAGGGCTATCTGATAACCTTCACTATTTTCTTCGAATGATGGCATACAGAAGTTATTACCTAAATTCAAATTATTAACCGATGATAACTCCGGTATTACACATTGGTTTTCCTTAGATATAATTTTGTAAGGTTGTTTATCTTTCACCTTAAATTGATACACACCTTCAACAAGCTTGTCAGTAGAAACACAACCTCCACCGATACATTCAACTCCGTCTATTGGATTTCCATTTATATCACTAAACGTCGATATAAATGATTTCAACTCAGACAACGACGTATCCAAACGGATAACAGTTCCTGGATAACTAGTAGCCGACGTATAAGACTCACCATTGTTGTAAAAATCAGAGGCTTCCGTATCAAGCTTGAATTCATATTCATAGAACTCTTTTAATGGATATACCGTCAAAGCATCTCCACTAACATAAGCATTGCTTTGTTTTCCATTCTGCTCGGAGTTAACTACCGCCAAGAATTTTCCATCCGAAGACAGTTCCCCTGTATCATTATTCGAAATAAAATAAGAAGATGACTTTTCACTCGTAAACTCTATTCCTTGAGAAGTTACGATATTACTTGTACCAATATATGCAGAAACACTTGTATTGCTACTTGAATTGATATAGGTATAAGAGTTTGAGTCAATATATTTATTCTTATAATTTGCAGACAATGATAAATCGGCACTGCTTTGGTCTTCAGTAGAATCTTGATAATAAAGTCCCGCAGAGCTTGATACATTTAGATTGTTTCTGTTAATTAGACTACTTGAGACTGTATCTCTATGCGATAGCGCAACATCACCACTATCATCTATTTGTGCTTGTGTACTATGTGTGTATGTGTTTTCCTGGCCTATTGGAATAATTATTGAGGCCATAACACCATAATTTATATCGCTCGATTCACTTGCTGATAACTCTAAGTTCACCTTTGAGTCAAGTGGTAATGATGATATCTGCACGCCACTTCTTGCAGACCAACTTTCTGATTCATTATTATAACCATTACTAAAATCTTTATATTGGTTTTTTGTTAATATACCCGATATATATGATGATATATTTCTCGTTAAGTACTTGTTGTAATTTACTGATAATGACGTATAGTTCGAGTTACTGAATAAAAGTTGAGACAAACTAATATCTCCAATACTATTATCATTTTCACTATCAAATTTTGTGTAAGATACACTTAAGTTATAAATCCCCACATCAAAATTATAAAAACTAGATCCATCGTCAAATAATCCTGTTACTGCCGATATTCTGGACACTTCCCCTAAAGATAAGTGACCACCAACATAATTATAATTATCTTCCCCTGTAATAAACGAACCTGCACCCAGTGCAAAAAAATCCGTAACTTGATAGCTCAATTTCCCATTGGTGAACATTGGACTTTCATAATTATCATAAGCAAAGTTGATGGATTTCTGGTCAAAATCGTCCTCTAGTCCCGTATTCGTCAGGTCTCTTGATAAATAACCGGCTGTAATATGATAATCTAGTTCGCCGGTTTTAATCGACGAAGAGCTTGTATTGACTATCAACCTATCTTCTGTGTAAAACTCTTCACTGCCATCAAATATTCGAATTGTCGCAGTATAAGTACCAAATGGTAGCTCGTTATAGTCAAAGTATTCTTGCCCTGCATCCACATTACGACTTAATAGAACACGGCCTCTATCATCATTAATTTCTAGTCGACCAGCTCTTGAAATGTTCAAATATACTCGTCTAGAATTAGAAGATGATTTTTTTACTAGCTCTCTCGTCGATCCAATCGACAACATGTAACCAGAAGTTTTGCTGCCATTTTCTAAAAACTGAGTACTATTCCAAGGGCGTTCTTGGTATTTATACCCGACAGAGAAACGAGTATTACCACCAACATAGTTATACGATGAGTCATCCGAACTGAAACCATTGACATCACTAAAGTTTAGATCATTATGCAAATAGCCATACTTGCCAAAACCTGCATAATTTTCATGTTGATAAGAATAAGACGATGTATAATCAGTGTTGTCGCTATAAGAACCAGATAGATTCAAACCATGTGACATAATGATCGCGTTTTGATCGATCTCTTCTTTTACAAATTTTATTTCTGACTCTTCTATTATCTCAGTTAAGAATTGTGAGTTAACATGAATAATCAATGATTGGCTATCTGGCACATAAACAAAATCATATAAATCAGGTAGTAGACCACATTCACTTCGATAACCTTTACAATCTAGGCTCGATTCAACCCCATTTACCAGTGTTGTTGCCATCGCATCGCTAACATCTTTCTCAATACCAAGTTCATTCGCCAATGCTTGTGCTACAAGTTGTTTTTGTGAAGTGGGAATTCTTACTTCATCACCCGAGATGAAAGCTTCCGAATAGAATAATTTGTTGTTATCAGCCGAGAGAATTAGTGGCATTCTTATCAACTTCTCTTCAAACATATCTTCAAATCCATCTGGAATATTTGCGACGGATTTTGAACTATATATTATGGCCAAGAAAAATATGATAATTAAGTTTAAACCAAACCAAAGTCTAATAAACATTATAGTTGAAGCTCCACATTGAACGTAATACGACCATTGCAATCTAATGGCTCATCACTCGGTATATTTTTATTTGTCACTAATTCAAATTCATTGGTAGAGTTTTCATATTCAGTATTTTTAATATTATTAAATTCAAAGTTTGGTATATCTGAAATATCAGAGTAATGTTTTCTATCGATATAGAGATCGACAAAATCATCATACATAGTCTCACCGCTATCGTTGAAAACACATTTAGAAGTGAACTCTGATATGTTATAACTGTATTCAAACGAATCCCCAGAGCTTGTTGGTATATTCGTTCTAATATAAGAATAAAAACGCCCATTTAGAAAGGTTTCGTTCTCACCATCATACTTCAGTGCAATAAACTCATCAGATAAATCTACATTTATAGAATAGTCATACAAATTCGCTCTATTTATTTGTGTATTTACTGGAAATGAATAGCTTTCATAGCCAAAGCTATTGAAACTAAAAATAACAAGCAATAATAGAAAGAAATAATTTATATAGATATTCATTTTCATCAGCCTCGAAAAACAAGGCACTTAATTAATTAAGTGCCTATCAAATAATGAGATTTTTTCTTATGGCAAAGTTGCAATCATATCAACGTTAACGATAACTTCTGTACCAGCAATATCATCTGGAGTTGAGTGTGCTGTATCGTTAGCAACATACAGTTGAATCGTATCGCCTGCTGAAAGTTGAGTTGAAGCTAAGTAGTCAGCTGCAGTAAGTTCCGTCGCTGAAAGGTTATCGCCGACGACAATGTTAGGCTGTACTTCACCCATTGAAGCTGGAAGCACATTTACTTGTGATACCGTCCAGTTAGCTGGAGTTAAAGCCCCAAGCACAGCCCCCGTGTAGTCATGCGCTTCCAAAACAACTGCTTTAGTCGTTGCGAACGTACCGTCAGCGTTCACCTGTAACGTACCAACAAAAGAAGCAGGGTCTTCACTACCGCCCGCACCAGTAACAAGGATGTCACCGTTGGATACAAAACCAGGAACAAAGCCGCTGAATACTACAGAACCAATAGAGGTATCGCCAGGTGCAGAAAAAGCTGGAACAGATGTAATTGCAGATAGCAGTGTAATAAGTGTTAGTTTTTTCACTTTTATTTCCTTCGATATATTCATAATATGATTAGTTAGCCCCTTGCTAACTTCGGGTGTATGATATGCAATGAATAAACGTTTTGGTTAGCAAGTAAAGAAAAGTGACCTTCCGATATGCCTAGTGGATATTTGAGCAAGAAAACCATTCACCTAAAAAATAACCTAGGCATTTAATTCCTTAGGTTACTCATTCGCTAATTTAGTAACTGGTATTAGATCCCACCTTCGGTCTTATCTTATAAAAGTAGTTATTCACATGAACAACCCCACTTCAATATAAATACTAGAGACGTATAACAGTTTGAGTTTTAACTTATATCATTGCTAATAGCGCCAGCTGTCAACTAGGCACTCACCAGTGCCAGATACTAGCTCGTGCTAATTTAAAGTGATTTAGCCTTGTTAGAATACGCAAATAAATAATGGGCTGTGCTCTCTTTGCTTAATTCCCATAACATTCACTAATGAGTATTAAATACATGATGAGAATAAGTACATACGCACCTTTTCATAAATTATCCCTGTCAGTAGCGATATCATTGGCGCTGTTTGGGTGTGGTGCATCTAGCGACGAAGCGACTACTAACTCCAAACCCGAATCTCCAACATCAGGAGATACCCTTTACTATGCTCAGGATGTAATTCGTCAAAGCACTCCCACAAATACCTTTTTTGTTGATTTGTCGAATAATATGGAGTCATCTGATGATTCGTCAGTTACATTAACGACAGTTACGTCTTTGAATAATAGCTATGATTGTAATGTTGTATCCCAAAATGCCAATGGCTTCACCATTAGCGCTCAAAGTGCAAAAGTGTGCGACTACCGCTATCGAGTTGGCGCTGCGCTACCTTCTGACATCGCTATGAGCTCCCATAGTAACCATGGAGAGGCGCGTATTAGCGCTACTTCAGCAACATCAGGAGATGGTTTTGCTGAAGCGACAGTTCGTGCGGCTGTCGGTGAGTCAACTGAGCAACTTACACCGATTTCAGGACTAACCTCCTCTTTCACATCTGTACAAATAGATATCGCTAAAGAGCTTGGGAACGCGGGGTACTCTCTAGACACAAGCACATATGCATTAGCAACCACGGTTACATTGCCTAATGGTGATGCGACAAATTCAACTGCTATTGCAAACACATCAACTAATACGATTGATTACACCCCAGGAGATGGCATACCAAGCGGCGTAGAACGCATCCTATATAGCTATAGTGATGGTTCAAGTGTGTTAGCTGGTAGTATTGATATCGCGGTCTCAACAGACACAAACAGTGCACCAACAGCAGAATCTCGTAGGAAAATCAGTTATATAGATCCAGACTCTGGTGACGAGGTAGCTAAAATTCCTTATGGTAAACAATTAAGGTTCAATGTTGCGGATCTTATAAGTGACCCTGACGGTGATACTCTTCATCTCGTTGACATATACAGCTTTGGTGCAACCATCTTAATTCCAAACGATGCCAACAACGATGGTAATCTTTTCAATGATACTGAGTTTGATTTCACTAGTACCCAACCTGGAGAAACATCTGTGTCCTATGTTGTGTCTGATGGAAAAGGGGGCTATGCCACAGGAATTTTGCAAGGTTACGTCGGTAACCCATATGAGCCAATCGTCTCAGGGAATATCTACCTACCACCGTTGATGTACGCAGATGCTAAAGATGCTGAAATCATCGCCACACCTCAAGTTGGTAACGGTACTACCGCTTTAAATGGTATCACCACGGCTTCTCACGATTGGCACACTGCTAATCACTTGTGCCAAGCTAGAGGAGCACGATTGCCAACGGTGACGGAACTTCGAAGCCTATATGATGATGGCAATACTAGTGGCCGTTTGTTTACTAATCACAACTGGCCAATTGACGTTAGCTACTGGGCTAGTAACCAAGGAGCAAGTGGAACTAGCTATCATCATTCCGTAAACATGGCAGATAGAGTTGTTAGTACATATGATGCCAATTCGAGTGTTCGATTTGCTGCTTGCGTCGATGCAACACCTCTAGGGTATCCAGTTAAATTCCTTGGTGATGACATTGGTAATGATTATCTATTTGATACTCGTATCAATGCTCAAGTGACGTTTGGCTGTGGGTTTATTGTAGATTCTATCTCGCAGGTAGGAGGTGCTCATATTGGAGGCACTGGCGGAGCCAAACATACAATAAACGTTGCTGACATAGGTAGAGTTAGAGCTGTCTGGGGACCCACAGAGTTTGGGTCTGGAAACGATATGTCTCGACTCTTTCTATATAATAAATCTGGTGGCTTACTGTTAACCTGTGGTAGCAAATCTTACTCAGGTCACTATAGCGATGAATATACTCTAACCGCAGATGAGCAGTTAACAGGCTTTAGGGCCACAGGAGACAGCTACCTAAATGGATTAGAGCTTTGGGTTGATACCGAATAATCCTAAGACGCTAGCGTTAAACTAGTTATTCGTAACTAGTTTAACGCTAGACTGCACACTATTTATGTTTCAATTTAAACAATTTCAACTCAAACCTCACTATTACATCCAATCTAACTTTAGTCGAACTGGCAGGCATTAAACACTTGATACTAGGCTAGTATCTTGAGATGTTTAGCTTTCTATCTTGATACATTAAGGCAGCAATGCAGTAACACTCTCGAGACGTTCTATAATATGAACACGTTTACCGCATTGAACTTTCATTGAATAAAAAGGATTTATCATGAACAAACTCGTCATTATCATCTTATGTGTACTGCTTCCGCCTGTTGGCGTGTTCTTCGCTCGCGGCGCCGGGAAAGATTTGGTGATTAATATCATTCTTACTTTCTTCTTCTGGGTTCCAGGAATGATCCATGGTCTGTGGGTAGCCACCCGCTAACCCTTATTAACAAATAGATACTGAATAAAATATCCATAAAAACAAGCTCCTAGCTATGAAGAGTTAAAAATAGGATGAAATGAAAGTACTTTTCCACTATCATCCTGTCGCCTAAACGTAAGCGATTGCTTTCACAGATTTCGCTGAGTTTAGGCTCCAACTACATAACACTTCAAATGGTGGGAGCCTTCAATGACACAACTTACGATTACTCGTCCTGACGACTGGCACGTTCATCTACGCGATGGCGAAGTATTAAAAGATACAGTTCGCGATATCAGCCGTTACAATGGTCGAGCGTTAATCATGCCAAATACCATCCCACCGGTAACCGATACCGAAATGGCTCTTGCTTACCGTGAACGCATCATGGCAGAGCAGCCAAGTGAACAATTCCAGCCTCTAATGGCACTTTACCTGACAGACAACACAACACCTGATGAAATTCGTAAAGCGAAAGAATCTGGCGCTGTTGTAGCAGCGAAGCTATACCCTGCTGGCGCGACGACTAACTCTGATTCAGGTGTAACTTCAGCTCAAAAGATTTACCACGTACTCGAAGCAATGCAAGAAGTGGGTATGTTGCTGCTGGTACACGGTGAAGTAACGGCTCACGATGTTGATATCTTTGACCGTGAAAAAGAGTTCCTAGACACAGTTCTAGCACCGATTGTTAACGACTTCCCTAACCTGAAGATCGTTCTAGAGCACATCACAACTGCAGATGCTGCGACTTTCGTGAAGAACGCGAACGACAACGTTGCTGCGACTATCACCGCTCACCACCTGCTTTACAACCGCAACCACATGTTGGTTGGCGGCATTAAGCCACACTTCTACTGCCTTCCTATCCTAAAGCGCAACACGCACCAATTAGCGCTTATCGAAGCGGCAACAAGCGGCAGCAAGAAGTTCTTCTTGGGTACAGACTCTGCACCACACGCTAAAGGTGCAAAAGAGTCAGCGTGTGGTTGTGCAGGTTCTTACACAGCGCACGCTGCGGTTGAACTGTACGCTGAAGTATTCGATTTAGAAGGCAAGATTGAGAACCTAGAAGCATTCGCGAGCCACAATGGCCCAGACTTCTACGGCATGCCACGTAACTCAGATACAATTACGCTCGTTAAAGAAGAGTGGAATGTTGCTGAAACGATGCCTTTCGGTTCAGACATCGTTGTGCCAATCCGTGGCGGCGAGGCGATTGCTTGGTCTGTAAAATAAGCACTTGGGCTGTTAAATAAACACCCTCCATTTAGCGAAAAGGGTCACCATAGTAATTATGGTGACCCTTTTTTGTTTCGATGAAAGACTGTCTTATTCCCAGCAGTAATTTAACGATTACTTACCGCGAATTTTTCCGATAGCAGTCCAAATAGCAACGACAATCAATCCAGATAAAACCCCAATCACACCATTTAATAGCGTTGGTACCACCGCAGTCGCAATCGTATGCCCACTGAAGTCCATAATAATCGGTTCAATTAAATGATGAATCGCAGGGACGTTGTGAACCACAATACCGCCACCAACCAAGAACATCGCAGCCGTTCCAACCACCGCAAGCGTCTTCATTAACTTGGGCGCAAATGCGACTAGCCCGTTACCCAATTGGGTTTTAATGGCACTCCCATTCGATGTTCGCTGGAGATAGAAACCTAAATCGTCCAGCTTAACGATCCCTGCCACTAAGCCATAAACACCAATCGTCATCACAACCGCTATCAAACTCACCACAAGAATCTGAGTCACGATACTTGTACCCGTTACGGTACCCAGCGCAATTACAATGATTTCCGCAGATAAGATAAAGTCAGTCCGAATCGCGCCTGCTACCTTTCTCTTCTCATACTCTTCAACAGATTCACCCGAGCTGCTTTCCTCATCTTTCTCTTCGTGTTGATGAGCATGAGGAAAAAGCTTTTCTAAGATTTTCTCTGCCCCTTCAAAACAAAGAAACAGACCACCAATCACCAGTAGTGGCATGATCAACCAAGGAATGAATGCACTGATCAATAGTGCTGCCGGAACCAAAATCAGCTTGTTTTTAAATGAGCCTTTTGCGACCGCCCATACCACTGGGATTTCTCTTTCAGCAGAAACACCGGATACCTGCTGGGCGTTAAGGGCTAAATCGTCACCTAATACGCCTGCGGTTTTTTTAGCGGCTACCTTAGACATCAATGCGACATCATCCAACACGGTTGCAATGTCATCCAGTAGCGTTAATAAACTTGCTCCAGCCATTTTATGGTCTCTTTTAAGGGATTAAACAATTGATAAAATGTAACACCATCAATCCACTCATCAAAGTTATGAGTCTGTAAAAAATAGAGTCACAAGTTGTGTTTTCTATTGCTGTCTCTGTTAGACAGGAATAATCTGTCTTAATCTTTCACGAACATAAAAGAAAAAGTATAGATGAAAAGTGAATCTACCTACCCGATTGGTAAGCTAGGGCAAAAATGGCAACAAGCAGAACGTGAAGCATGGTTAGCTCAACGAACGGTTAAGCGTGAATACCAGCAAGAAGTTGTACCAAAGATTAAAGCACTGGCAGACCGCTTTGACATCGAACAATACGGCGCACTGAGCTACGACGAAGCTCGCTTCCCACTCTTCGCTATCAAGAGCAAAAACTGGGACGAGTCAAAGCCGACGATTCTGGTGACAGGTGGTGTTCACGGTTACGAAACCAGTGGCGTGCATGGCGCGATCAAATTCGCTGCGACTCAAGCAGAAAAATACACGGCGCACTTCAACATTGTTGTCGCACCTTGTGTGAGCCCTTGGGGCTACGAAGTGATCAACCGCTGGAATCCAAATGCTGTTGATCCAAACCGCTCTTTCTACGACGGTACGCCAGCAGAAGAATCAGCAAACCTACGAGCTCTAGTAGCGTCTCTGCCAGAAGTATTGGTTCACGTTGACCTGCATGAGACGACTGACTCTGATGAAACTGAATTCCGACCTGCACTCGCAGCTCGTGATGGCATTGAGTACATCGAAGGTATGATCCCAGACGGTTTCTACACTGTTGGCGATACTGAAAACCCACAACCTGAATTCCAAGCTGCTGTCATCGCTTCAGTTGAAAAAGTAACCCACATTGCGCCTGCGGATGACGAAGGCAAGATCATTGGTTCAGACGTCACTCAACACGGCGTGATCAACTACCCAATGAAGAAGCTTGGCTTATGTGGCGGCGTGACTGACTGTAAGTACGGTACAACCACAGAGGTTTACCCAGACAGTGACAAAGTAACAGACGAAGAGTGTAATGATGCTCAAGTTGCTGCTGTTGTTGGTGCTTTGGATTACGTTATTCAGCACGAATTGAACGCGTAAGCGTAAACCCGCTCATAGCTAGAACCGGGCACCTAGACTAATAACTAAGAGCCAAGAACTAAAAGAGCCACAAATGACTACTCACTTGTGGCTCTTTTTTGTTTCTCTTTCGCTGATGTCTTCTACGGCATAAAAAAGCTCCCTTGCACGCGGTGCAAGGGAGCTTTGAATCTGCTGATTAGAGTAAGTTCCTATCTAGAGGTACTTACTTAGTGGCCGGAGTAACCGTTTCTTGCCCTTTACCGACTTCTGTCAGTAGGCCTTTCAACAAGCTCACACAACCAATCAAAAGAATGATCGTAAACGGCAGTGCTGCAATAATCGTAATAGATTGCAGAGCTTGGATTGATTGAGTACCACCAATCCACAGCATTACCATTGCGATAGCGCCTGAGATAACCGCCCAAACCACTTTCTGTTTCACTGGCACTTCTAGTTTACCACCCGCTGTCATGCCATCGATAACGATAGAGCCTGAGTCCAACGTTGTAACGAAGAACACAATGATCAGTGCGACTGCGAGAACTGACAGAATGCTACCGAACGAGTAAGCATCTAGCATGTAGAACAAGCTTAGAGATACGTCTGTAATGCCTTGGTCGAGGCCAAGTTGTCCCACATGGTTAATTACTTGCTCGATAGCTACGCCACCGAAGATCGACATCCAAGCCGACGTTACCAATGTTGGGATAATCAGTACGCAAAGTAGGAACTCACGAACCGTACGGCCCTTAGAAATACGCGCTACGAACATACCGAAGAAAGGTGCATACGCTACCCACCATGCCCAGTAGAACACAGTCCAACCATGCAGCCATGTTGTGTCTTCACGACCCGCACTTTGGCTCAAAGCTACGATATTTTTCACATAGCCCGTTGCCGCCGTTGCCATTGAATCAAGCACAGTTGTGAAGTTCAATACAGCGATAAGACCAAGGAATATGAATGCAATAACCATGTTCAGGTTACTTAGGAACTTAACACCACCGTCCATACCACGTAGTACAGAGATGATCGCCAAGCCCATGATCAGAACGATGATAGATTGCTGAAGGAAGATGTTGTTTTCCAAGCCGAACACGTGGCTAATACCACTTGCTGCTTGTGTACCACCTAAGCCCAATGAAGTCGCAAGGCCAAACAGAGTAACCAGTACGGTTAGTACATCGATTACATCACCAGTTTTGCCCCACACACGCTCACCCAGAATTGGGTAAAACACAGAACGCATTGATAGCGGTAAGCCTTTGTTATAAACAAAGTACGCCAGACAAAGCGCCGTCATGCCATAGATAGCCCATGCATGAAAACCCCAGTGGAATACGGTTGCGCCTAGCGCCAGTTCACGACCAGCGGCTGTGAAAGGTTCTGCGTCTAATGGCGTTCCGAACCAGTTAGTGAAGAACGCAGTTGGCTCTGCAACACCCCAGAAGATAAGTCCAATACCCATACCTGCTGCGAATAACATCGCAATCCAAGATGACATTGAATAGTCCGCCGTCGCGTCTTCGCCACCTAAACGGATTTTACCCAACGGTGAAAAAGCAAGAACAACAGCAAACGCTAGCATGATGTTAGCTCCCCACATAAACAGGAAGTCAAACTTTGATAGAACAGCACCCTTAATAGAATCAATTGCAGCTTTAGCATCTGCAGGAGGAAGAGCAAGAAGAGTGATGATGAAGAGAAGAGATAAGCCAACTGAGGCTACGAAAACTGTGTTATGGACATCCATGCCCCATTTACTGACGTTGTCTTGACCAACTTGATAGTCAGTAGAATCAATACTGTACTTTTTTGATTTAAAACTCATAAATTATGATGTTCGCATATCCGATTCAACGAATATAAGGACGCTCTCCATATCCAACTACTACTTGATTGGCTCGCCGCATCGCCTAAATAAAAGGCAATAAAAATCACAATAGTTAGTGATAAATCGACTTACTGGCTCAATCCCAAGGCGAACATTATAGCACAGCTCAAAGCATTTTGACTGATTTTTAGCTCAATAGTCACCCAAACCACCGTTGATAGTGATAGTTAACCCAATAAAAACAGAATAAAACAAAAGAATAAAAACCTTCAAATACAACAATTTAAATTAAAATGACACACCGTAAAATCACATCCAAACTTTTTGCAGATAATTTTAATAATCACCCAATTTACTTATAGCTCTAATAAAAAAGGTTCATCGCGGCTTTCCGGGGAAAGCCGCTTTTATCTTCAAGAAG
>NZ_JBFSUL010000092.1:0-13762 GCF_041467395.1 Vibrio sp. 10N.247.310.98
TCTTCTTGAAGATAAAAGCGGCTTTCCCCGGAAAGCCGCGATGAACCTTTTTAATGTCTGTTTCAGGTTGAGGTTACTTCTTCACGCGGCCTTTTCTCATCCACTTCTGATGCACACCACGGCGTAGGCTCTGGAAGCTGTTTTCCACTTTGTCGACACCAAGCAGGATAACCAGCGCCATTAGCGTGATGATGACAGACTGAGAGAGATGCCCTAAGGCAATCATCATCCCTAATGCAGCGAGTACCCAGATAATCGCAGCTGAAGTCACGCCATGAATCTTGCCATCCAATGTCATCATGACCCCTGCACCAAGGAATCCAACCCCCGTAATGATCTGACCAAGCACACGAGCTTGATCGAGCGTGTTGGGGGATAGGCTAATCGCCATAGTGAGGAAGAAGTAGGTACCACTGATGATCAGAATCGACGTTCGGATTCCGACGGGTTTACCGCGTGTTTGCCTTTCGATTCCGATTAAAGAACCACATAACATGCATGCAGCGAGGCCTGCCCAGCTAAAGGGGGCAAGGTTGAGAGTTTGTTCTATAAATTGTGACATATCACCCCTCCTAAAAATTTAGAATAGAGCCGAGTATGCTAATAATAGACCGGACGATCGAACAAAAAATTTTTGTCTTAACGGTTGATAAAGATTACTTAAAACCTAGCAGCCGCTTGTTGTTAAGGTGAAGGCTGGTGTCGTGGTCTCGGTCGCTTCTTGGTACTCAAGGTAGCAGTTATCAGCCTGTTTTTTTCGGCTAGAAGGCGCATAAAGAATAATGCCATCATTCGCATCTGTGTTGGTAAAGAACCAGTCAGCTCGACCCGTATCCCAAACAGCATCTAGAAAGGTTGATTCGATGAGCTGTGACCAAGTTTGATCGTTCATCGCTGCAGGATAGCCATAGACCACTGAGATATTGTCACCCTCAACATTAATCGATGCGCTAGCTGCTTTATCTAAGCCCAATGCTGATGTCTTACCATAAAGCATAGCACTTGCGCCCTCCATTCCGCCTTTAAGGCCGTTTAATGTCGAGATACGAGCATCGGTTTGAAGGTTGAGGAACTTAGAAGCTGCAGTGACCGACACAATACCTAGAATCACGATCACCACGACCAGCTCGATGATGGTGAAACCTCTTGAGCTGAACCTAAGCGCTGGTTGAGATGTGGTTGCTGGTGGAGCAACTGAGGTATTGTGTTTCATTGATACAACTTCTCTATTCAATGTGTAGGTCGAGCGGTGTCTTGCTGCTGCGTCCGCCAATCTCACGGGTTAACTTAGGTACTAGGTAGCCAGAAACCTCAGAGATTAATCCTTTAAAGTGATGCTTCGCCTCTTCATCTGAAGTATAGAAGTGCGCTGCGCCCTGAACCTTATCAAGTACATGCATATAGTAAGGTAAAATACCGGCGTCGAATAGCTTTTCGCTTAATTCTTTCAATGAGTTAGCGCTGTTGTTTACGCCTTTAAGCATCACGCCTTGGTTGAGCAGAGTAGCACCACTTAACTTAAGCTTGTGGAAAGCTTGTTTGAGCTCTAAGTTAATTTCGTTGGCATGGTTAATGTGGCTGACCATCACTACATTAAGGCGAGTTTGAGCTAACAATTGGCACAGTTCATCCGTTACTCGAGCGGGAATCACAACCGGTAATCGGCTATGAATTCGAACTGTTTTCACATGTGGAATTTGTGCGATAGCATGAATTAGCCACTCTAGTTCGCTGTCTTTTGCCATCAGTGGATCACCACCTGACAAGATAACTTCGTTGATCTCTGGGTGAGCAGCCACATAGTTTAGGTTGGTTTGCCAAACAGACTTCGAGCCCTTGTTATCTTGGTAAGGGAAGTGACGACGGAAGCAGTAGCGGCAGTTAATCGCACAACCGCCTTTCACAATCATCAGTGCACGGTTTTTGTATTTATGCAGTAGCCCGGGAATGGCGTTGTCTTGCTCTTCCAAAGGATCGGCGGAATAGCCTTGGTGTACCTCAAACTCTTCGCTTAGCGGTAAAATTTGTCGTAGCAATGGATCGTGTGGGTTGCCTTTTTCCATTCGTTCGACAAAGCTAAGAGGTACCCGAAGTGCAAATAACTCACGAGCAGCGAAGCCTGCTTGCCACGGTGTTGGGTCTATTTCCAATGCCTCAAGCAGTTTTGTCGGGTCAGAGATCGCATTCGATAGTTGTTTGAGCCAGTTTTGCTCAACAGATTCGACTTTTCGGGTTATGATATGCGGCATTGAAATTAACTCAAAGATGTGGAAGAGAAAATCATGGCGTCAGTAAGCACCAATGAATTCAAAGGCGGTTTAAAATTCATGATGGATAACGAGCCTTGCTCAATTATCGAAAATGAATACGTTAAGCCAGGTAAAGGCCAAGCGTTTAACCGTGTTAAACTTCGTAAACTGCTGTCAGGCAAAGTGTTAGAGAAAACATTTAAGTCAGGCGATACAGTAGAACTAGCGGACGTTGTAGACGTTGAACTAGGCTACCTATACAGCGATGGCGAATTCTACCACTTCATGAACAACGAAACATTCGAGCAAATCGCTGCTGATGCAAAAGCAGTAGGCGAGATTTCTAAATGGTTAGTTGAAAACGACGTATGTACTCTAACGTTGTGGAATGATAACCCTATCACAGTAACTCCACCAAACTTTGTTGAGATCGCAGTAACAGAAACCGATCCTGGCCTTAAAGGCGACACACAAGGTACTGGCGGTAAGCCTGCAACTCTAGCAACTGGCGCGGTAGTTCGCGTACCTCTATTCATCGCAATCGGTGAAGTTGTTAAAGTTGATACTCGTACTGGCGAATACGTTGGTCGTGTGAAGTAATTGACTTCAAGTATCTGAAAAAGGTCGCTTAGGCGGCCTTTTTTTGTATCCCAAGATCAGATTCGCGTAAACGAGATGCGGGATGCGAGATACGAAGAGCTGGAAGAGCAGATATGTGTGAACGAGATGCGAGATACGAAAAGCAGGAAGATCAGAGCCGAGTCAGAGAGATAAGATATTCAACAAATAACAAAAAAGCAGAGCTGGATAACCTAGCTCTGCTTTTGTTTTCTGCTCTTAAGCTCTTCGATACTCGTTTACCCGAATCTCGAATCTGCCCTTAACTCTTAAATCATAAAAATGAAGATAATAGACAACGCGCTGATTAGGCCTGCAACGAAGTAGCAACCCACTTTACCCGCAACGCCGACGTGGAACTTAAGGTCGTGCATGCCGTGGTGAAGACGGTGCATTGCATGCCACATTGGCAGTGCTAGCGTACCGATGATGAATAGCGCACCGATAATGCTGGTGGCGAATTCAGACACACGCTCGTAGCTCATTGCGTCCGCATCGATGATGCCCATTGGCACTAAGATACCTAACACTAGAACCGTGATTGGTGTGATCATCGCAAACCAAGTACCGCCAGCGCCAAATAGGCCCCACCAGATTGGCTCATCAGAGCGTTGTGGGTTGTGGTTAACAGGTTTTACTTTGTAATTTGTGTTCATAACGAAAGCTCCTTACACCACAACAAGAACGATTAAAGAAATAAAAGCCACCGCTGCCCACTGGGTCAGTACGATGATTTTTTTATCAACCAATTTGCCTTTAAGACGGATTGGCATCACTTGAGGCATCATGCTGAAGAAGGTTTGAGCGTGCAGCAAGCTGCCTAGCAGTGCCACGATGTTGATACCAACAACGATAGGGTTAGCCATAAAGCTCAACCAACCAGCCCAAGCTTCAGGGCCTTTCACTAGTGCACCCAAACCGAAGGTTAGGAACAGAGTGAATAGAATCAAAGGCAGTACAGTCGCTTCACGTAGCATGTAGAAGCGGTAGAACGGATGGTTGCTCCACCATGTTCTCTTCATCTCACGAACATAAGGCTTACGATTGCTCATATTATGCCTCCTCTGCTGTTTTTACTTGCGATCCGTCTGGCTTGAACATCGAAATAACGAAGTCCATTGAAGACTCAACTTTACCTTGGTTTACTGCAGCCGCTGGGTCTACTTTCTTCGGACATACGTCAGAACAGTAACCTACAAACGTACAGCCCCAAGCGCCATTGTCGCCATTGATAAGCTTCATACGTTCGGCTTTACCATTGTCACGGCTATCTAGGTTGTAGCGGTGAGCAAGAGCAAGTGCCGCAGGGCCGATGAACTCAGGGTTTAGACCAAACTGAGGACATGCTGCGTAACACAAACCACAGTTGATGCAGCCAGCGAACTGCTTGTATTTCGCCATTTGCTCTGGAGTTTGGATGTTCGTGCCGTCTTCTGGCTTACGGTCGTTACCAATGATGTAAGGCTTGATCGCTTCAAGGCGCTCGATGAACGGCGTCATGTCGACAATCAAATCTTTTTCGATTGGGAAGTTAGCTAAAGGCTCAATCTTGAAGCCATTCGGGTAGTCACGTAAGAAGCTCTTACACGCCAGTTTTGGCACGCCATCAACCATGATGCCGCAAGAACCACAAATCGCCATACGACAAGACCAACGGTAAGACAGGTCTTTATCTAGGTTGTCTTTGATGTAACCGATCGCATCAAGTACTGACATGGTTTCATCAAACGGAACTTCAAAGGTTTGAAAGTGAGGTTCTGCATCGTGCTCAGGGTCATAACGCAGGATTTCAATTTTTTGGATTCGATTCGCTGACATTATGCTTGCTCCTCTTCGCTCTTCTTAGCATTCTCTTCTGCTGCTTTTTCAGCGGCAGCGGCTTTCTCTGCAGCTTCACCGTACAGACGAGCTTTAGGTTGAGATTTAGTAATCTTAACGCCGCTGTAGTCGATGGTTGGTGCTGCATCTTCGTTGTAGAAAGATAGAGAGTGTTTCAGGAAGTTTACGTCATCACGTTCTGTGCAGTTGTCGTCTAGACGTTGGTGTGCACCGCGAGACTCTTTACGAAGGATCGCTGAGTGAACCATCGCTTCTGCAACTTCAAGACCGTAACCCACTTCGATAGCGTAAAGTAGGTCAGTGTTGAATACTTTGCCTTTGTCTTTAATGCTGATCTTCTTGTAGCGAGCTTTCAGTTCAGTGAGTTTGTCGATGGTCTTTTGCATCAAGTCTTCTTGACGGTAGATACCACAACCCGCTTCCATGGTGTGACCCATTTCAGTACGGATATCAGCCCAGTTCTCGTCGCCTTCTTGAGCCAAGATGCCTGCGATGCGATCTTCAACCGCTTTCACTTGCTTAGCGATAGACTCTTCGTTCCAGCCTTTGAATTCAGCAGCGCGTTTCACCGCTTCTTCACCAGCAACGCGGCCAAATACTACGAACTCAGCCAGTGAGTTAGAACCTAGGCGGTTTGCACCGTGTAGGCCAACTGAAGCACATTCACCAACGGCGAATAGGCCTTTAATACGAGTTTCACAGGTACCGTTAGTTTCAATACCACCCATGGTGTAGTGAACGGTTGGACGAATTGGGATCGGCTCTTTTGCTGGGTCTACGTTTACGTACGCTTTTGCAAGCTCACAGATGAACGGTAGACGCTCTTGCAGGTACTCTTCACCAAGGTGGCGAAGGTCAAGGTGCACGACATCACCAAGTGGGTGCTTGATGGTGTTGCCTTTCTGCTGTTCGTGCCAGAATGCTTGAGAAACTTTGTCACGTGGACCCAGTTCCATGTATTTGTTTTTCGGCTCGCCCACTGGAGTTTCAGGGCCCATGCCGTAATCTTGCAGGTAACGGTAGCCGTTCTTGTTGACGATGATACCGCCTTCACCACGACAACCTTCGGTCATCAAGATGCCAGTGCCCGGTAGGCCTGTTGGGTGGTATTGAACGAACTCCATATCACGCAGTGGTACACCGTGGCGATAAGCCATTGCCATACCGTCGCCAGTTACGATGCCGCCGTTGGTATTACAGTGGTAAACACGACCTGCGCCGCCGGTTGCTAGAACAACAGATTTTGCTTTGATGGTAACAAGCTCACCTTCAGACATGTGAATCGCGATTAGGCCTTGTACTTCGCCATCTTCAACGCCGCTCTGGTTTTCTACGAGAAGGTCCACCACAAAGTACTCATCAAATCGTTTGATTGTGTCGTACTTCATCGAAGTCTGGAACAGAGTATGAAGCATGTGGAAGCCGGTTTTATCCGCTGCGAACCACGTTCTCTCTACCTTCATACCGCCGAATCGGCGTACGTTTACTTCACCGTTTTCTTTACGACTCCATGGGCAGCCCCATTGTTCCATTTGGATCATTTCGCGAGTCGAGTTTTCAACAAAGTATTCAACAACATCCTGTTCACATAGCCAGTCGCCACCGCCAACAGTATCGTTGAAGTGGTTATCTAGGCTATCTTCGTCTTTAATTACCGCTGCTGAACCGCCTTCTGCCGCTACCGTGTGCGAACGCATTGGGTAAACTTTAGAAATCAGTGCTACTTCCAGTTCAGGATTAGCTTCAGCCGCAGCAATAGCTGTACGAAGACCAGCGCCGCCTGCGCCGATGACTGCGATATCTGTGGTAATTGTCTTCACAGTTATTCTCCAGTGTGATGCGGAGTATTCCGCTTGTTATTATAAAAAGCCTATTTAGGAGGTTCTAAATTGTAGGAACCATTTAGCACCCCTAAGCCTTAAGTGGTAGGTTCAGTGTAAGAGAGGAAGGTATTCGAAAAGTTGATGCATTTGGGTTTTTAGGTCGGTAATGCATATGGAGGCATAGAAATTATAGGTTATGTGACTGCAATCACGGCAATGAATCGTTGATAACGATTAACCCACAGGACGGGTGTTAACGGCTTGTTGAGTATGATTTTTGTTATCAATGTTGATGTGAAATCTGTATTGATAATTGTATTGTAGAACGTAATTTTCTGGCTTCATTAAAACAACATTTTGCTTTCACGAATAGAAAGATAGAAGCTTACAAAAGCGATGAAAGGTGGTAATTTTCGTCGCCTAGAATTCAGTAATATGGAACTCAATAATGCACTCTACATGGCAACCGGCCGCAACCATTAAACAGTTAAAGCAACGTGCTGATATCCTTAATCAAATTCGTCAGTTCTTTGCTGAGCGAAACGTGATGGAAGTGGATACGCCTGCGATGAGCCACGCCACGGTGACGGACGTGCATTTGCATACTTTCAAAACTGAATTCGTAGGGCCGGGTTATGCGCACGGTCAGCCTCTGTTCTTTATGACTAGCCCTGAGTTTCATATGAAACGTCTATTAGCGGCGGGCAGTGGCTGTATTTACCAAATTTGTAAGTCTTTCCGTAACGAAGAAAATGGCCGTTACCACAACCCTGAGTTCACCATGTTGGAGTGGTATCGCGTTGGCTTTGATCATCATGACCTGATGGATGAAATGGATTTGCTGTTACAGCAGGTACTTAAATCGGGCTCAGCAGAGCGAATGACTTACCAACAAGCCTTTATTGACGTGTTAGGTGTGTGTCCACTGGAAGATTCGATGGATACGCTAAAGCAAGCTGCGGCGAAACTTGGGCTCAGCGACATTGCAGAACCAGAAGAAGACCGCGACACCTTGCTGCAGCTGCTGTTTAGTATTGGGGTTGAAGCTAAGATAGGGCAACAAGTGCCTGCGTTTGTTTATGACTTCCCAGCATCACAAGCGGCGTTAGCCAAGATTAACCCGAATGATCCACGAGTGGCGGATCGCTTTGAGGTGTATTTCAAAGGGATTGAATTGGCAAACGGCTTCCATGAGCTGGATAAACCACAAGAGCAGCTCAAGCGCTTTGAAGATGACAATGCCAAACGCATTGAGATGGGCTTATCGCCTCAACCGATTGACCATCATTTGATTGAGGCGTTAAAAGCGGGCTTACCAGACTGTGCGGGTGTTGCGTTAGGTATCGACCGTCTGATCATGCTGGCGTTAGGTTATGACCACATCGATGACGTGACCGCTTTTCCGTTCCCGCGCTCTTAGCTCTCTGTTCAGTTAGTCTTACTTACTGTTTGACTAACTGACTTGAATCCCAGTACCACTATCTTACTAGAATACCTGTACCCAATACGGCAACAATAGCCCCGATCCAAGCGTAGGCGTTCGGTCTCTGCTTGGTGTACAGCCAGAGTATCGGTAACAACATGATTGGCGTGGTTGAAGATAACAGAGCGACCATGCCGACATTACCTTCCTGCAGCGCATACAAAATCAGCGTCATTCCCACCGCCATCGCTAAAAACCCGTTAACTGCGGTAATCGCAAATATTTGACCATTCATTGGGTTGATTGCGCGTGAGAGCTTGGCGCCCGTTAAGCGAAATACGGAATGGGCAACAAAAGCGGTGATCATACGAATCGCTGAAGCGGCAACAGGGTCTATGCTGGTTTGCATCACGGGTTTTGCAATAATACCGCCCAAGGCTTGGCAAATAGCGGCAGTGATTCCGAGAGCTACACCAATCCACACGGTGCCCTTGATGGTTTCGAGTTGGTTGTTGGCTTGTCCTCGACGACCAAAGAATATCGCGGTTAAAACGCCGCTAAACACCAAAGCCGAGCCAATCAGCTCCACCGAAGTCATGCTTTCGCTAAATAGGAAGTAACCAAGAATTGCCGAGAACACGGCGTGACAAGAGAACAGCAAACCTGCTTGGCGCGGTCCCATTCTGTTCAAACAAGCAAATAGGGCGGTATCACCAATGAAGATGCCAATTAGCCCAGACAGCATCATCGGCGTGACTAGGTCTGCTTCGACCGTTGACCAGCCACCAGTAAACCAAGCCATGCTCGATAAGATGATAGCAGTGCAACCCATGCGCCAACGGCTATAGGCGAAAGAACCTAAGTGTTGAGCAGGCTTTACTGACATCAGGCTCGCGATGGCCCAAAGAAAAGCGGCAGCAAGAGCCAACCATTCGAATCCCATTGAAGTGTACGTCCGTGTCAAAATGTAGAAGTGGGGGATTCAATATGCACTAAACCTTCCAGATAGCAAAGACGTGATTACTATCTGGAAGGGCATTAGTAGGGATTAACGTGCTAGGTGATGATAAACAGGGCGAGGTAAACCATCAGCAAGCCCACAATACCTAAGATGATGCCCATCTTCGCCATGTCTTTGCTTTCGATAAGCCCGGTCGAGTAGGCCAGTGAGTTTGGTGGTGTCGATACTGGCAGAATCATGCCAAGTGACGCAGAGAAGGCGACCACAACCAGCAAGCCCTGTAGACCACCAATCGCAACTAGGCTTTCCATGGAAGCACCAATTGCAGCGGCTATCGGCATCAGCAAGTTGGCCGTCGCAGTGTTTGACATGAAGTTCGCCATTAACCAACACACAATAGATAATGTCAGTACCACAGCTGCAGGTGACAGCGATTCATAGTCAATTGCGTGTGCGAGTGCAGCGGCTAAGCCTGTTTTATCTAAGCCAATACCAATCGCAATACCACCTGCGACCAGCCACAACACATCCCAGTTAATCAGCTTGAGCTCTTCTTTACCCATGATGCCAGTGAGCGTAAACACAGCCAGTGGAATGATAGACACGACATAGGTGTTCATGCCGTGCAGTTTGGTGGTCATCCACAATAAGATTGTCGCAGCGAAGGTGATGTAAACCACAATCGCTCGCCAGCTCTTTCTAAATTGTCCATCGAGCTTGAGCACCATGTTTCTTTCTTTAGAAGGGAAGAGTTTTTGTAGAAGAAACCAAGCGATGGTGAGTTGGATGATCACAAAGGGTAAGCCCATCATCATCCAGCTGAGGAAGTCGATGGTATTTTCACCCGTTAGGTATTGCAGCGCGATGGCATTGGGCGGTGTACCGATTGGGGTTGCGATACCGCCAGTATTGGCAGCAATTGGAATACACAACACGAGCGCTTTGATACCCATATCGCCTTTTGGTGCAGATGCCACGATAGGGCCGAGCAGCGCAAGCATCATTACCGTCGTTGCGGTATTTGACATGAACATTGAGAACACGGCGGTGATCAGCATTAAGCCGAGCATAATGAAGCGCGGTTCTGTACCAAATGGTTTAAGTAGCACTCGAGCTAGGTTGTTATCGAGTTCGTACTTGGATGCGGATATCGCAAGAGCAAAGCCACCCATGAAAAGGATGATGATTGGTGATGAAAATGCACCGAAGATGTCGGTATATTTGATTAACTCACCGAGATCGTGCCCCGCTGGTGGATTTCTAAACAGGTGTAAACCTTTGTCAGATATCATCACCAGTTCAAGCGCAATGATCAAAATGGAAGTGGCGAATACCGGAACAGGTTCAAGCACCCACAGCAGGGCTGCTAATAAGAATATCGCCAACAGGCGGTGTTGAATCAGCGTGAGATCATCGATTGGTATTGAATCTATCGGCATGAATAACACGCCTAAGGGAATCGCAAAACAAATCAACAGCTTGACCAGAACGCCAACATTGAGTTTAGGCATGTACAAAGACCCTATAAATAAAATATCTTCAAATAGAGTAAGTTATCTGGATTTCTGGTACTTGGAGACGGGTTGGAAAATCAAAAAGTTGTTTAAGGTTTCGACAGTTGTTTTGTTTTTGGTCAATCTTTTATCTGGGCAATTAGAGACAAGAGTGAGAAGCAGCAGGTGGCTGGGCAGGGTTTGAAAGATTGAGTTGTTAGAGCTTGAGTAGCAAATGAATCGGTAGAGTTAAGAAAAAGGCGCGTTCTTCTCTGAAATAGAAAAAGTAACGCGCCTTGAAAGCTTAAATGAGTTAACTCAAATTGTTAAGCTTGGTCAGTGTTCTCAGCAGAATCGGTAACAACATCGTCATTTGCTTGCGCTTCTTTGCCAGCAATGTGCGCGAAAGGTGTACCAAGAACCGTTTTCTCGCCATTTTGCATAGTGTCGTCAAACTTGATCGCATCTTTAGCGAACAGGTTGATAACGGTTGAACCAAGCTTAAAGCGGCCCATCTCTTCGCCTTTCTTCAAGATGATTGCTTTGTCACCTTGTGCAGGGTAATCCCATTTGTAAACCGAGTTACCACGAGGTGGGGTGATGGTACCTGCCCATACTTGCTCGATGCTACCTACGATCGTTGCGCCAACCAGCACTTGTGCCATTGGGCCAAATTCCGTATCGAAGATACAAACGACACGCTCATTACGTGCGAATAGGTTTGGAACGTTTTCTGCCGTTAACGGGTTAACTGAGAAAAGGTCACCTGGAACGTAGATCATCTGGCGCAGTGTGCCGTCGCATGGCATGTGCACGCGGTGGTAATCACTTGGAGACAGGTAAAGCGTTGCGAATTCACCGTCTTTAAATTCATCCGCTAGCGCAGCATCACCACCCAATAGCTCGCGAGCTGAGTAGTTATGGCCTTTCGCTTGAATCAGTTGACCGTCAGTAATTGGGCCAAATTGGCTCACACGTGCATCTGCAGGGTGAACAATAACAGATTCACCTTCGGCGATAGGGCGCATGCCTTCTTTCAATTCACGCACGAAGAATTCATTGAATGTTTTAAAGTGTTTTGGATCGCTATGCAGAGCTTCATCCATGTTCACTTTGTATTGCTTGATGAACCAGTTGATGATCGCTGTCGTTAAGCCGCCCGCTTTAGCAGACGCAAGTTTGCCGACTAGGCGAGTTAATCCATGTTGTGGAATCCAGTACTGCAATCCAACTTTAATCTTATCCATTGTATTAATTTTCCAATGCTAATTGTTTTTCAATTAAATCTGTCGATGACGGTTTAGGGCGCGAGATGTTACTTAAATTCGCGCCAATTGTCAGTAAATGCACACATTTGTTCACAAAAACGCGATTAGAGATCGGCTTTTTTGTTGCGTGAATACTGACGGTTATCTTTGTTACTCGCCATGCTTTCAATGATGCGGTGGTAGTTGTCGAAACGTAATCGACTGATCTTTCCGTTTTCTACCGCTTCGCGCAGGATGCAGCCTGGGTCATCAATGTGTTTACAGTCACGGAACTTACAACCGCCAAGGTAAGGCTTGAACTCGATAAAGGCTTCAGTGATTTCGTCGGCCTCTAGGTGCCATAGGCCGAATTCACGCACTCCTGGTGAATCAATCAGATCACCACCAGAAGGGAAGTGGTATAAACGAGCTGCCGTGGTTGTGTGCTGACCAAGACCTGAGTTCTCAGAGACTTCGCCTTCTTCAATGTCTAGCGTAGGCATTAATGCATTCACTAGGCTTGATTTACCCACACCCGATTGACCAACAAAGATGTTGATACGGTCTTTGAGTTCAGCTTCCAGCTCTTTGATGCCGTAGCCAGACTCTTTACTCACGAACATCACTTTATAGCCGATCTTCTCGTACTCTTTAAGTGTTTCACGGTATTCAGCAATCTGCTCATCAGTCAGTAGATCGACCTTGTTCAGTACAACAAGCGGCGCGATGTTTACCGTTTCTGAAGCAATTAGGTAACGGTCGATAATATTAAGTGATAGCTCTGGTAGCACAGCCGATACGATAACCATTTGGTCGACGTTCGCAGCTACTGGCTTTAGGCCATCGTAGTAATCAGGGCGAGTCAGCATTGAAGTTCTCGGCTCAACCGCTTCCACAACGCCAGAAATACCGGCCATTGATTCTAAGCCTGCGCGCCAAGTCACTCGGTCACCAGAAACTAAAGTCTCGATACTACGGCGTAAGTTACAACGATGAACTTCGTTAGTTTCAAGATCTTCGATATCAGCATGTTGGCCAAAGCGCGTAATCACGAGTCCGCTTTTGGTTCCGCCAAGCATGTTCTCATCCCATTGGATAGAATCTTCTTTCTTGAGTCGCTTGTTCTGGTTGCTACGTACACGACGTACTTGACCTTTGGTTAACTTCTTTTTTTTAGCCACAATTTTTCACTTAACACATCTAACTTGATGATTGGGGACTCAAACAGGATGTTGCTGGTACCACGTGATTTCGATGGTCCTAAAGCTAGTTTGAGTATAGTTATTTGGGTATAGTACCTCTTTTACACATAAACAAATAGGCGACGCCTTATGTCCTTTAGCGATCAGAACCTTATTTGGGTTGATCTAGAGATGACAGGACTTGATCCTGAAACTCATAAAATCATTGAAATTGCTACTATCGTTACTGATAGTGAGCTTAACATCCTGGCTGAAGGACCTGTTTTGGCTATTCACCAACCTCAGAGTGAATTGGACAAGATGGACGAGTGGTGTACAACGACTCACACTGGCAGCGGCCTCGTGAAGCGAATTCAAGAAAGCACGGTTTCAGAGCAAGATGCCATCCAACAAACCATTGAGTTTCTTGAAAAATGGGTACCAAAAGGTAAGTCACCAATTTGTGGCAACAGCATTGGTCAAGACCGTCGTTTCCTATACAAGCACATGCCAGAGTTAGAAGAGTACTTCCACTACCGCTATGTTGACGTAAGCACTCTGAAAGAGCTGACTCGTCGTTGGAAACCTGAAGTGTTAGATGGTTTTTCTAAGTCGGGAAGTCACCTTGCGTTAGACGATATTCGAGAGTCGATCGCCGAGCTGCAGTACTACCGAAAAACGATTATTAACATCTAGTCGAATAAAATGATCACGTTTATCTAACTTTTCAGGGACATAAGAGCCGTTTTTTTTGCAAATCTGTGTGCTTTTACAGCAGTTGAGTAAAAAGTTTCGTAATTTTGCATTAAGGACTTGCATCACAAAAAAATGCTCTTATAATTCGCAGCCCTGAACGGAGAAAGACGTTTTCAGATTGCGATACTAGCTCAGTTGGTAGAGCGCAACCTTGCCAAGGTTGAGGTCATCG
>NZ_JBFSUL010000093.1:0-12940 GCF_041467395.1 Vibrio sp. 10N.247.310.98
TCAGGCCTTGAAAGCCGCTTAACAGAAATGTCCAACTTTACGGGGTCACTTCATAGTTGTCGGCTTTTCATCTATCAATTCGATTGAGAAATTGTCAATTAGTTTAAGAAATTATAAATCGCTTTCTGAAATGTGCGTCTAATTAAAAAGACGATTAGCTTGGTTGATAGCCCGTATCTTCTAGAGTCGGATTCTCCGCTGCATTTCGCGCTAAATCATCACACATTTCGTTTTCTCTGTGTCCCGCGTGTCCTTTTACCCAGCGCCAATCAACGCTATGGCGAGCGGTTTCTTTATCGAGCCTTTGCCACAGATCGGCATTTTTAACCGGTTTCTTGTCGGCTGTTTTCCAGTCACGCTTTTTCCAGTTATGAATCCACTGTGTGATGCCTTGACGCACGTATTGGCTATCTGTGGTCAGAATCACAGAGCAAGGTTCTTTGAGGGCTTGGAGAGCAACGACAGCGGCGAGCATTTCCATACGGTTATTGGTTGTTAGCGTGAAACCTTCTGCTAGCGTCTTCTCGACTTTTTTGTAGCGAAGTACGATGCCATAGCCGCCGGGACCAGGGTTGCCTAAACAAGAACCATCAGTGAAAATTTCAACTTGTTTCGTCATGATTTGATACTATTACCTCAAGCACATTATCGGCATAGTCTGACACAGTTATCCTTATGAATACCAGTAGCACTCCAGAACAAAGCACGAACGAAAAAAACAGTTCGAACGAAAATAAGCGCATTGTTGTACTCGATACCGAAACCACCGGTATGAATACAGAAGGTGGCCCTCACTATATGGGTCACCGCATCGTTGAAATTGGTGCAGTAGAGATCATCAACCGTAGGCTGACCGGGCGTCATTTCCACGTCTACATCAAGCCCGATCGTGCGATTCAAGAAGAGGCGATTGGCGTTCACGGTATTACCGATGAATTCTTGATTGATAAGCCTGAATACCAAGACATTCATAAAGAGTTTCTCGACTTTATCAAAGGTGCGGAGCTGGTGGCTCATAACGCGCCCTTCGATACGGGCTTCATGGACTATGAGTTTGAGAAGCTCAACCCAGCGATAGGTAAAACGGATGACTACTGTAAAGTTACCGATACCTTGGCAATGGCGAAGAAGATATTCCCAGGTAAAAGAAACAACCTAGATATCTTATGTGACCGTTACGGTATCGATAACTCGCACCGTACTCTCCACGGCGCATTGCTCGATGCGGAGATCCTAGCCGACGTCTACTTATTGATGACGGGTGGTCAAACTTCGCTGCAATTTAACGCTGGTCAACAGGAAGGCGAAGCCGAAAGCATACGAAGAGTAGAAAGTGGTCGAAAATCCCTAAAGGTTTTACGAGCTACGGCCGATGAAGTAGAAGCGCATCAAAGTCGTTTAGATCTCGTCGAGAAAAGCGGAAGCTGCCTCTGGCGTCAGTAGGGAGAAAGTATGTTAAGGGTATTGGCTACCGGTTGCTTATTGCTGTTAAGTTTTGGCTTACATGCAGCAACAGAATCCGTTATGAGTTTATTGGACAACCGTTTTAGAGTTGATCCCAGTATTGAACAAGTCACCTTTGTGATTTATCGAGCCGATAACTCTAAACCTGTCGTTTTGGTTCGCCCTGATGGCAAGAAATACTACTCTTGGCGCAATGCTGATAATGTCCGTTGGTACGAAGAATCGTCCATGGACATTATCTCTATCGACAATCCGATGCCCGGCCCTTGGCAAGCGATAGGTAAAGTTTCCCCTAAGAACAATATCAAGCTGCTGTCTCATCTTGTTTTGGATGCTAATGAGTTCTCAGATAAGTTGTATCAAACAGAGCGCATCAAATTTACCGCTCGACTGACTTCTGATGGCAAGCCGCTGGTGCTGCGCGATTTTCTCGATCGCGTGAAGCTTAAGGTTACCTTTACTAAGTTTGTTGAAAACGAAGAGTCTTTGGTGAGAGAAGCGCGCCCGGTGCCGGTTGTGATGGGCGAGTTTGCCGATGATGGCGCTGATCTTGATGAAAAGGCCGGAGATGGTGTGTTCACTGTCTCTTTGCCAATTGATATCGAGCCCGGTAAATACCGAGCGCGTATTACCTCTGGTAATGGCGTGTTCCTGCGAGCGCAAGAGCAAGAAGTCTTGGTTTACCCAACACCGATCACTAGCACTTTCATTCAATCACGAAAAGAGGGTTTACCTCATACTATTGTGGTGTCTGGTGAACAGGGGATGATCGCACCGAGCTCGTTAGCGGTTCATGTTGAGCACAAGGCTCCTGATGAATATGTGATGTACAAGCAGGGGCAAGCTGAAGTCGACGCAATGAAAGTCGCTTTAGAGGTGCCTTATAATGGCGATTTAGGAATTTATAATTGGTCAGGGATGGTTTATGCCACTGATGCTTCAAGTCAGCGCCCGCTGATTTTTCCAATTACCGAGCAGTCGTACAGCGTTGTTGAAGATATCGACTTAGCAGAGTCACGACGTCTTCAAGAAGAAGCTCTTGCTGAACAGAAGCGTATCGCAACAGAGTTGATGATCCTTCAAAAACGTGAAGATGACAGACAGCGCAGTATGATCATTATTGCGGTGGGTAATGTGGTCGCTATTCTATTGGGCTTATTGATTTGGTTTGTGGTTCGTAAGGTCAAGGCGAAGAAAAAAGCGTTACCTGAGATGCAGCTCAAGGCGCCCAAGTAACTCGCTTAGATGATTAGATTGTCTAGAGAGAATAAGCTGCTAGATAAAGCATTGGAATTTGTGGCAACGAAATCATGAACAAAAAAACGGGACTCATAGTAGTCCCGTTTTTGTTTCTTTTTCTGGCCTTAAGCGACGTTATCAATCGATTGGTCTGGGTACTGAGATTTTGCTGCAAGCTCCTCTGGTGAGAAGTCATCCACGTTAATCGTGTACAGTCTATGTTCCTCAGCGCTAATCAGAAGATTTGCTTCGTCTTGCGTTAAGATACCTTTCTCAAGTCCCAACTGAGCAACAAGATCAAGTCGTAAGAAGGCACGTTTTTGATGTGTCTCTTTGCAGACTTTGTCGAACAGAGGTTCAGCTTGAAGAATCACTTCTAGCGCTTTTTCAATCTTACCTACTGGGTTGTATTCCGTCGCTTCTAGGTATTGGCCGCGACCTATACGAGAGCGTGTTTCGCTTGGTGTTTGTAGAATGTGCGCAACTTTGCTATCGAGCTTGTCGTTTGGAGCACGACGGATACGACCAAATGGCATTAGCACAACACGAAGCAGACGACCAATCACAGGGTTAGGGAAGTTCGCTAAGAATTCATCAATCGCCACTTCAGTCTGACGTAAGCTATCTTGCATCCCCCAATGTACTAACGGTAGATCTTCAGCGTGGCTGCCTTCACTTTCAAAGCGCTTCAACGTTGCTGAACCGAGGTAAAGTTGACTTAAGATATCACCCAGTCTTGCTGATAAACGTTCTCTACGCTTCAGTGATCCGCCTAGAACTGCCATTGAAATATCAGACAGTAGCGCTAGGTTTGCACTGTAGCGGTTTAGCTGTTGGTAGTAACGCTGTGTCTGTTTATCTGTTTTATTTGAAGGTGTTGGCGCATCAGAACCACGACCATCGGTTAAACCAAACCACAAGCTGCGGACTAGGTTGCTCATCGTAAAGCTAACGTGCCCTGCTAACGCTGAATCAAACTTATCAAGCGCATCGCTGCTTTCAGAATAAGCCGCTTCCATTTCGTTCAGTACGTAAGGGTGACAGCGAATCGCACCTTGACCATAGATGATCATTGAACGAGTCAGGATGTTTGCGCCTTCAACCGTAATCGCGATAGGCGAGCCTTGGTAGCCACGAGCTAGGAAGTTCGATGGGCCTAAACAAATGCCTTTACCACCGACGATATCCATCGCATCAATGATGCTGCGCTGGCCACGGTGAGTACAGTGGTACTTAACGATTGCAGAGATAACCGAAGGCTTTTCACCAAGGTCGATGCCCGCAACGGTTAGGTTACTTGCAGCGTCCATTACATAAGCGTTACCTGCAAGGCGTGCAAGTGGCTCTTCAACCCCTTCCATGCGGCCAATAGGCTGTTTGAACTGACGGCGGATACGAGCGTAAGCGCCAGTTGCAAGCGCGGCAGACTTGATGCCACCAGTTGAATTTGAAGGCAGTGTGATACCACGACCAACCGACAGGCACTCAACCAGCATACGCCAGCCTTGACCGGCCATTTTCTGACCGCCAATGATGAAATCGATAGGCACGAAGATATCGTCGCCTTGCGTCGGGCCATTTTGGAAAGGTACGTTTAGTGGGAAGTGGCGGTTGCCAATCTCTACGCCTTTTAAATCCGTTGGGATAAGCGCACAAGTGATACCAAGATCTTTTTGATCACCAAGCAGGCCATCCGGGTCACGAAGTTTAAAAGCTAAGCCTAATACCGTCGCGACAGGCGCGAGAGTGATGTAACGCTTGTTCCAAGTTAGGCGCATGCCGAGTACTTCTTCGCCTTGCCAGTCGCCTTTACAAACCACACCGTAATCTGGAATAGAGCCAGCGTCTGAGCCAGCTTCTGGGCTAGTTAGTGCGAAACAAGGGATCTCTTTACCTTCCGCTAGGCGAGGCAGGTAGTGGTTTCTTTGTTCTTCTGTACCGTAGTGTTGTAAAAGCTCACCAGGGCCTAATGAGTTAGGTACGCCAACTGTCGATGACAATACACTAGAAACGCCTGTTAGCTTCTGTAGAACCAAAGATTGAGCGTAAGCTGAGAACTCTAAGCCGCCGTATTTTTTCTTGATGATCATGGCGAAGAATTTATGGTCTTTCAGGTATTGCCATACTTCTGGTGGCAAATCAGCAAGCTCATGAGTGACTTGGTAATCATTGACCATTTCACACACGATATTTACTGGACCATCTAAAAACGCTTGCTCAGCTTCAGAGAGTTTCGGGTCAGCAATGTTCTGAAGTTTCTTCCATTCAGGTTTGCCTTTGAACAGCTCTGCTTCCCACCATACTGTGCCGGCTTCTAGTGCTTCTTTTTCTGTCTGAGACATCGCCGGTAGAACTTTCTTAAATAAAGAGAGTGCTTTTTGGCTGATCAGTGTCTGACGAATGGTCGGTACAGCAAAGATCGCAACGGCTAATAGATAGCAAAGCCAGCCGGTAACAGCCACGCCGCCAAGCAGTGTTAATGCTACCATTGCGCCGGTTAATACAACTAATGCACGTACCAGACTAACTCTATGGTAAAGACAGACGCCTAAGATGGCGGTCATGCCGAGTAGGGAGAGCAATATGTTCATGATCGATTTCCTTTTCAGAGATCACTTATTGTTATTAAGTTTTAGGTAAGAGGTCTAACCAGTTAAGTGTAAACAAAATATTAAATATTTGTAAAACTCCAAGGTGAGTAAAAAGTGATCTCAATAGAGTTAAAATTCTAATTGTGAGAGGTTGGTGGCGAATATTTGGACGGATTTACAACGACAAGTTAATTAAGGTGGCAATCTTTGGGCTTAAGTGTCGACACTATTTCATGTTTGTGGGTAAACTCAGGTAAAAGAGGGAAAAACCCTCAGCTCTCATTTCACGTACCTTAAGTTGCGTAAAAAAAATATAAGAGATAAGCCTTATGTACCAAGACCTAATCAAAAGTGAATTGAACGAAGCTGCTGACGTTCTTAACAAGTTCTTGAGTGATGATCACAACATTGCTCAAATTGAAGCGGCTGCAAAACTGATTGCTGACTCATTCAAACAAGAAGGCAAAGTGCTTTCTTGTGGTAACGGTGGCTCACACTGTGATGCGATGCACTTCGCGGAAGAGCTAACAGGCCGATACCGTGAAAATCGCCCGGGCTACGCTGGCATTGCGATTTCAGACCCTAGCCACTTATCTTGTGTGAGTAATGATTTTGGCTACGACCACGTGTTTTCTCGCTATGTAGAAGCGGTGGGTCGTAAAGGTGATGTGTTGTTCGGTCTGTCGACTTCAGGTAACTCTGCCAATATTCTAAAAGCGATTGAAGCGGCTCAAGCGAAAGGCATGAAGACGATTGCATTGACGGGTAAAGATGGCGGTAAAATGGCGGGTTGTGCGGATATCGAAATCCGAGTACCACACTTTGGCTACGCAGATCGCATCCAAGAGATTCACATTAAGATCATCCACATTGTGATTCAGCTTGTCGAAAAAGAGATGGAATAATAGTTTTACAGACATTTGGAGCCCAGCTTTTTGGCTCCATTGGTTTTAATAGGGAGTAGATTAAACCATGTGTGAATTGCTCGGTATGAGCGCGAATGTGCCAACTGATATTTGTTTTAGCTTTACTGGTCTTATGCAGCGTGGAGGCAACACTGGCCCGCATCGTGATGGCTGGGGTATTACCTTTTATGAGGGAAAGGGTTTTCGTACCTTCAAAGATCCGAATCCGAGCTGTGAATCTAAGATCGCTGAGTTGGTTCAAAACTACCCAATTAAAAGCCAAGCTGTTGTCAGTCATATCCGTCAAGCCAACCGTGGTGGCGTTAATCTAGAAAATACACACCCTTTTACCCGTGAGCTTTGGGGGCGATATTGGACCTTTGCTCACAATGGTCAATTATCAGATTACGATGATCTGGTGAGTGGGCGTTTTAGACCTGTCGGCGAAACGGACAGTGAGCTCTCTTTTTGTTGGCTACTGAAACAACTAGAAGAACGTTTTCCTGAACCACCTCAAGACATGGAAGGCATGTTTCGTTTCGTGGCTGAGTGTTGTGACAAGCTACGCGAGAAAGGCGTATTTAACATGTTATTGAGTGATGGTGAGTATGTGATGACTTACTGTACTAACCATTTGTACTGGATAACCAGACGCGCACCTTTTGGTAATGCGAGCCTGATTGATGAAGATGTTGAGATAAACTTCCAAGAAGAGACTACGCCAAATGATGTGGTGACGGTGGTAGCAACTCAACCTCTTACGGACAATGAAGAGTGGTTTAGAATGAAGCCGGGCGAATATGCGCTGTTTCATTTTGGTGAGCTGATTGGCAATAACCATCAAGCGTTGGAAGATGTCGCTTATGCGCCGAAGAAGGTAGCAAGCCAAGCGCCAACTGAACCATTGAGCTGAGCTAAGTATCCCGAATAGTATTATTTGAACCGTATAAAAAAGGCCGCTTACTGCACTAACCAGTCAGTAAGCGGCCTTTTTGTTTTTCAGCAATTTGTTGTCTGAGAGTCGTTTGACGAATTACTCTTCTGCGTAACCGTGTTTACCTAATGCTTTACCGTCTAACACAGCCTGTCCATTGACCATTGATAAACGGTCTTCCGCGAACCACTTGCAGACCATAGGGTAAATGCAGTGTTCTTGAGTCAGCACTCGGCTTGCCAACATATCAGCATCATCATCTTCAAATACCGGCACCTTAGCTTGCAAGATCACAGGGCCGCCATCGAGCTCCTCGGTAACAAAGTGGACGCTAGTACCGTGTTCTTTGTCTTGCGCATCAATGGCACGCTGGTGGGTGTGTAGGCCTGGGTATTTCGGCAACAGAGAAGGGTGGATGTTGACCATTTTCCCTGCATAGTGACGAACAAACTCTGAACTCAGGATTCGCATGTAGCCAGCGAGTACGATTAAATCTGGCTGGTAAGCATCGATCTGAACCATCAATTCATGGTCAAACTCTTCACGTGAACCAAAGTCTTTTGGATTCACTGAATGAGCGTCAACACCTGCGGTTTTCGCTCGTTCTAATCCAAAAGCCTCTGCTTTGTTTGAGAAGACAGCTTTAATCGATGCATCAATCATATCGCTATCGCAGGCATCTAAAATAGCCTGTAAGTTACTTCCGCTTCCTGAAACTAACACAACGATGTTTTTCTGAGAGTGACTGGTTTTATTTGAGTGATTGTTTTTCATAGAGTGGGTCATACGATTGATTAACTGAATTGTTTACAATGTACCTACATAAACTAAGGTTTTCTGCGGGCTAAATAGCAAAATGAGGACCATTAGGTCCTCATTGATTAACTAAGTAAGTGAGCGTATCACTTATTTAATTTCAACTTGCTCTTCGCCAGCTTCAGCGTTTGCGATCTCACCGATAACCCAAGCGTTTTCGCCTTCAGCTTTCAGTAGTTCAACAGCAGCGTCTGCTTGATCTTTAGGTAGAGCAACAACTAGGCCTACACCACAGTTGAAAGTGCGGTACATTTCGAATGTCTCCACGTTACCTTTCTCTTGTAGCCAGTTGAAGATAGCAGGCCATTCCCAGCTCTTGCCATCAATGACTGCTTTAGTACCTTCAGGAAGTACGCGTGGGATGTTTTCCCAGAAACCACCACCTGTGATGTGTGAGATAGCATGAATGTCATGCTCTGCAATCATCTTAAGTGCCGATTTGATGTAAATCTTAGTTGGTTCTAGTAGGTGCTCACCGATAGTGCGACCTTCTAGTTCTTCACTCTTATCAGCACCAGAAACTTCTAGGACTTTACGAATTAAAGAGTAACCGTTTGAGTGTGGACCACTTGAGCCAACAGCGATAAGTGCGTCGCCTGCTGCTACTTTAGTGCCGTCAATGATGTCCGCTTTTTCTACAACACCAACACAGAAGCCAGCTACATCGTAGTCGTCGCCTTCGTACATGCCTGGCATTTCAGCAGTTTCACCACCGATAAGTGCACAACCAGCTTGAACACAACCTTCAGCGATGCCAGAAACAACGTCTGCTGCTGTGTCTACATCTAGCTTACCTGTTGCGTAGTAGTCTAGGAAGAATAGAGGCTCACCACCTTGAACGATTAGGTCGTTCACACACATTGCCACTAGGTCGATACCAATGGTGTCGTGTTTTTTCAGATCCAAAGCAAGGCGAAGTTTAGTACCAACACCATCAGTACCTGAAACAAGTACTGGCTCTTTGTATTTCGTTGGAAGTTCACATAGGGCGCCAAAGCCACCAATACCGCCCATTACTTCAGGGCGACGAGTGCGTTTAACAGCACCTTTAATACGGTCTACTAGTGCATTACCTGCGTCGATATCAACACCAGCGTCTTTGTAGCTTAGAGAAGAAGTATTACCACTCACGGGATAGTCCTCGAACTTAAGTTGGATGTGAAAACGGCGCTATTCTAACAGGGCTTGAATATGAAGAGCAAACGTTTGCGCGGTTTTTTTTATTAGAATAAAGATTCTGAAATAACCTTAGAGTTCGTGTATAATCTACAGGTTTGTTTAAATATTGCCGGAGTTGGAAATGAAAGTTGTTGAAGTGAAACACCCGCTAGTAAAACATAAAATTGGCCTGATGCGTGAAGGTGAGATTAGCACTAAGCGTTTTCGTGAGCTAGCGACAGAAGTGGGTAGCCTTCTAACATACGAAGCGACATCAGACTTTGAAACTGAGCGTGTGACGATTAACGGTTGGAACGGTCCAGTAGAAGTTGACCAAATTAAAGGTAAAAAAGTAACGGTAGTGCCAATCCTACGTGCTGGTCTAGGCATGATGGACGGCGTTCTTGAGCACATCCCAAGTGCACGTATCAGCGTTGTTGGTATCTACCGTGACGAAGAAACACTTGAGCCAGTACCATACTTCAACAAGCTTGCATCTAACATCGATGAGCGTATTGCTCTAGTGGTAGACCCAATGCTTGCGACAGGTGGTTCTATGATCGCGACTATCGACCTGATGAAAGAGAAAGGTTGTAAGCACTTTAAGATTCTTGTGCTTGTTGCTGCTCCTGAAGGTATCGCTGCTCTAGAAAAAGCGCACCCAGATGTTGAGCTTTACACGGCTGCAATCGATGAGAAGCTAAACGACAAGGGCTACATTGTTCCTGGTCTTGGCGATGCTGGCGATAAGATCTTCGGTACTAAGTAATTCGGTTTCAGCTTAAGTGACTCTAAACAGTTCCTTAACTCGCTGAATTAACGGTATTAATAAAAAGGGAGAGCATTCGATGCTCTCCCTTTTTTGATCTTGTTAGGTTGTGATTCTTTGGAATCTAGCCTTACCGACTCATTAATCGATTTGAGCTTTATCTACCACAGTGTTGTCACCTAGCTCTTCTGGAAGTACTAGGTTAAGTAGAATCGCAACGATACCGCACAAGCTTACGCCCTGTAGGCTAAAGTCACCGATACCAAAGGCCATGCCGCCAATACCAAAGACTAAAGTAATGCCCACAATCACAAGGTTACGTGATTTGTGTAGGTCAACATTGTTTTTGATTAGCGTGTTAAGACCAACGGTTGCGATAGAGCCAAACAGTAGAATCATGATGCCGCCCATTACTGGAACCGGAATCGTTTGAAGTAGTGCGCCTAGCTTACCAACTAATGCAAGAACGATGGCAGTAACTGCAGCCCAAGTCATGATCACAGGGTTGAATGCTTTGGTAAGCATTACTGCGCCTGTTACTTCACTGTACGTAGTGTTTGGCGGCGCGCCCAGCATTGAAGCGGCAATGGTTGCCACACCGTCGCCAGTAATAGTGCGGTGTAAACCTGGTTTTTTAAGGTAGTCTTTACCGGTCACGTTAGATATCGCAAGCATATCACCTACGTGTTCAACGGCAGGTGCAATCGCGACAAATACCATAAAAAAGATAGCGTTGATGTTGAACTCTGGCGTTGTGAAGTTTGGCAGTGCTAACCAAGATGCTTGCGCTACTGGAGTGAAGTCTACCGCGCCGTATACCAAGCTGGTGATGTAACCCGCAACAATACCACCGAAGATTGGCAGTAGCTTAAGGAAGCCTTTTGAAAACACACTGATGACAATCGTCACTAACAGTGAAATCGAAGAGATCCACAGGGCAGCGTCTGCATCAACAAGCTGAACCGCACCATCGCCTGTCTTACCTAGCGCCATGTTAACTGCAACAGGTGCAAGACCTAAACCGATAACCATGATCACAGGGCCAACAACGACTGGTGGAAGCAGTTTATGGATGAAGCCAACGCCACGAACTTTAATTAACGCGCCCATTAGTACATACACAACACCTGCCGCCATTAGGCCGCCCATGGTTGCACCGACACCCCAAGTTTGAATACCAAACATGATAGGCGCGATGAATGCAAAAGAAGATGCTAAGAAGATTGGCACTGAACGGCGTGTAATAAGTTGGAATAAAAGGGTACCGATACCTGCGCCAAAGAGTGCAACGTTGGGGTCAAGTCCTGTTAGTAGCGGCACGAGTACAAGCGCACCAAATGCTACAAACAGCATTTGCGCACCTTGCAGAGCATTTTTCATGTTATGTCCTTAAAATGGTCGTTATATGAAAAGCGAAAAATAAAATTCGCGGGATTCTATCACTTGGCAATCGATTGCTACACCAAATAGATCAAATTTATTTATCTTAGTGATGTTTTATATCCATCTAAGCCCTAGAAATTCAGTTTATAAGTGAGCGATTTATCATGGCCAGGTGATATTTTGTGGTTATTAAACACAGTGGGCGCTATCGACCTTGCCCCTCAATCCATAGTTGCTTATCATCTAGGCACAAGATTTGAATATTAGGATCAGTATGCGCTACATAGCATTGTTGTTGATGGGACTATTAGCCTCTCCGAGTTATGCCTTAACTCAAGTAGATATTTTTAGTGCTGAAGTTGCGATTAACGCTGAAGACAAACAGCCAGAACAAGTGGCAAGAAATACAGGTATGGAGCAGGTATTGATACGTGCGACTG
This sequence comes from Vibrio sp. 10N.247.310.98, assembly GCF_041467395.1. Classification (NCBI taxonomy): domain Bacteria; kingdom Pseudomonadati; phylum Pseudomonadota; class Gammaproteobacteria; order Vibrionales; family Vibrionaceae; genus Vibrio; species Vibrio sp. 10N.247.310.98. Next base: position 11,700 of record NZ_JBFSUL010000093.1, read on the forward strand.
GCCAAACTGATGTCGCTTCGAATGAGACGATTCAAAAGGCGATGCGCAAGAGTTCGCAGTACATGTCTCAAATGAGTTTTGGCGAAAGCAATGACCAATCAACATTGCGTATGCGTTTTAACGGTGCTCAAATCCGTTCTCTGTTGACTCAAGCACAGTTACCTTACTGGCCTGACACGCGTTCAAACATCCTTGTTTGGCTTGTGGAAGAGGACAACTACGACAAGAACATCGTATGGGAACACTCTAACTCACAGTTAGCAGCTAGCTTACAAGCTAACGCAAAAGAGCGTGGCTTGCCTCTAACGCTGCCTGTGGGTGACTTTGACGATATTACGGGTATTGCGACTTCTGATTTGTGGGGTAGCTTTGTTACGCCAATCAGTAAAGCGAGTCAGCGTTATCCTGTTGATGCTGTGTTGGTGATAAAGGCTCAATCTTCAGGCCTACGTTGGGCTCTATACGATCAAAAGCCAAGTCAATTGACGAGTGCACCAACATCGCCTGTAAGTGGTTCACTATCGGGTAACAGCGACACGACTTCTAAGAAGTTAGTTGACCAAATCAGTAACTACTACGCAGGCAAAAGTGCTGTGACGGTAGCGAGTGAGTCATCAGAATCGATTTTAACGCAGTTTATTAGCCTGAATAATGCTCAAGACTTCTTCCAGTTAGAGAACGCACTTAAGCGTCTAAACTCGGTGGCAAGCCTAGATATTCTGAAGATTCAGAACAACGAAGTCACTTTCCGAATTCACTTATTGTCGACTCAACAAGAGTTTGAGCAAGAAGTAGCAAGTATTCGCCAAGTTGCGAAGGTTGAAGAATCTTACATTGAGCCTGAAGTGAGCCCTGAATTTGAAACTCAAGACAACACAATGTCTGTAGGTGATGATTCAACAGACGCTGCTGAAGTCGTTGGTGACGAAACTGACTCAGGCGTACAAGTGATTAAGGGCAACGAGGTATCTGAGGATGCTGAGCTAACGAATACGCCTGACGCAACGTTAGAGGATTCTAGTACAGAAGATCTAACCATCACTGCGCCAGTACATGCTAAGCCAAGCTTGGTATACGAGTGGGTTCGCTCATAATTGTCAGCTGACATGACTGATTGAAATGAAAACTTGAAAAAAGCCCTGCAAGAGCAATCTCGCAGGGCTTTTTGTTTGTAAGCGGTCAGTTTAAAGGTTCATCGCGGCTTTCCGGGGAAAGCCGCTTTTATCTTCAAGAAGAAGTAG